>JAFMRP010001738.1 GCA_017354095.1 Ktedonobacteraceae bacterium | reverse complement strand
CAACAACGCGAACCAGCAGCAGGGTGCCATGCGTTGCCATCGCAATGCGAACCGCGAGCGATAAGACACACTCAGACCGTCGAGATCCATCAAGAGGGACAAGCAAACGCTGTAGCATGATGTTTCACTCCTCTCTCCTCAAACCTTCTACGAGATGATGTCCACCAGGTACCGCTCGCTAGCGGTAGCCCTGAGCAGTTGCCAATAGCTCCAACAGAGATGACATGCTCAGCACGCGTTGAGCCATCCAGGAGGACCTGAATCTTCTTGAGCATGGCGCTTTCCTCGCTCTACGTTAACAAGTTGCTTGATCCTTCTGTTCTCAATTCTTCCGTAAGAGAAGTATTACCGAGAGATATCACGTCCTCGTCACAACTATGCTTGCTAGCCTCACCGAGGCATCACAAGTGTATCAGCAGATGCTTTTTGCTTTCTCCTTTTCATCTCAAATGGTATCTCCATTCGGTCACACTTCGATGGGCCAGCATTGTCTACATCTCTCCTGTGATCTTTCTGTGAGAAGTACTCGCCGCCTCGTGATAGCTTTGCGAGGAGAGGAGCATATACTGCTTGTATCGTCCAGGTGCTTTTCATCGATCTCACCCGGAACTCTTTTCGTACTCAATCGGCACAGCCACAGAGGAGCCATCTGCACTGGAGAGCCTTCGCCAGCGCTGTGCCTGCTGTGGCGGCATTGACAGAGTCGCCTTTGAATAGATGAGCGCATGCCTCCACGCTTCTCCAGAACGCTAAAAAACGTTCCGCGTAGATCACGCAAGAGGTATAAAAGAAGGAGGAACTGGATATGACCTACGATCAGATCATGATTGACGCTCTCCTTCAAGAGCAGTTTCGAGAACGGGTCCACCGTGAGGAACCACTTGCCGCTCATAGTTCGGCACAGGCTGGAGGCCCGGCGGACTTCTTTCTGGAGCTGGTCAGCACCGAAGAGGTAGAGCAGTTGGTGAGTCTCTGCAGCCAGTTTCAGGTTCCACTGCTGATGATTGGCCATGGCAGCAATATCCTCTTTACCGATCAGGGCGTGCGTGGCATCGTCGCCCGCATGCGCACGAAAGGCTATCGATTGGAAGGGGCAACGCCCATCGCTGCTCTTGCGATTTTTGATGCTGGCATGAGTTGGCGAGAGGCCTCTGAGCAGCTGGCCCAGGAAGGCTGGAGTGGGCTGGAATTTGGCGTCGGGATACCAGGAACGCTCGCAGGGGCGGTGGTGACCAACGCTGCAGCGCACAATGAAGCGATTGGGCAGCACGTGCACTGGGTCGATGTGCTTGATGCCAGGGGGTGTAATCTGCAGGAAGAGGGAAGCTTTTCTCCTCCCCAACGACGTCGCTACACCCAGCGAGAGCTTCAACTGGGCAATCGCAAAAGCCGGTTCCGCGAGCAACGACGGGCTCAGATCAGCGCTTCTGGACAGCTCGTACCGGCTCCACGTCCCTTGATTGCTCCCCCAGAGATTATTCTGCAGCTCTCCATGACCGTTTACCGAGGCGACCCACATCGCATTCGGCAG
>JAFMRP010001737.1 GCA_017354095.1 Ktedonobacteraceae bacterium | reverse complement strand
TGCGCGGCTGTGCCGAAGCCGTTCGCGGCGGCGTTGAAACCGGACATCTCCGGGAATCCGTCCACAGGTTGAGTCATGGCATTGACAATCGCTTCAAAGAACGGTAGTGTGCCGGCTGCAGGGATGCTTGTTATCAATCCGCCGATGATTAAGAGGATGCTGATTATGTTTCTTGCTGTGCGTCTGGGGCCGGGTCCCACCAGGTCGCCCGCATTGATGTTTACCTGGTCGCGCCCTATCAAGTACTGGTTGCCCCCTACCTGATAGATCGAGCCTTTGACCGATGCGTTCTGCAAGTTGATGCTCTGGTGCTGCTGGATCACGGTTCGCAGATGTGTTGCTGCTGCTCTTACCTCCGCGTCCTGTCCGGCATTGACGGCCGCCAGTTCTTCATGGAGCACTCCCTGGCGATTCGTCGAAGCGGGTTTGTTTTCCAACTGGACAAGTGCTTGCATGACCCCGCTTCTGGCTCCGAATTTTCGGGTGAGGATGGATTTGAGGTGCGTGTATGCATCGAAGAGGGCTGTTTCCCCTATCTTCGAGAGGCCGCTCAGCGCTCCTGCTGCGAGGGCTCCAACAATGGCGGTAGTGATTGGATCCATATTTTCTCCTCTGACGGGGGTCTCTCCTTATGAAAGTACCGGACGTTATTGCAGTGAGAGGTTATGTAGCACCTCTATTTCATCTGAGAAAACGCTCCAACGCTCGTCTTTTTGCGCTTCTGATCAAAATGTGGTGGATGAGGACGGCTTTTTACCGCTTTGTGTGCTAGTCTGTGAGAAAAGAAGCGAAAAGGGGTATATTTTCTGATGGCTGAAGACAACTTCACGCTCACGACGTTTTACACTTTCTGGAAGGCGTACCAGGATCACATCGAAGGGGCGCTGGCGCCGCTCACAGACTCGCAGCTTGAGCTGCGTGTCGCACCGCATCTGCGCTCCATCGGTGAGCAAGCCCTGCACATCGTTGCCTGTCGTGCCTACTGGTTTACCGATTTTCTGGGCGAGGACGGAGGCGAGGAGATGAAGGTGTATGCGGGTTGGAACGAGATCGCGCTGAAACTGGGGGCGTCCGTCCCATCCGCAGGCGAGCTGGTGCAGGGCCTCGAACGCACCTGGCAATTCGTGGCGGATTGCCTGGCGCGTTGGAGTCCCGATGAGATGCGACACACTTTCCCTGACGATTGGGACGGCAAACCAGTCGATGTGTCACGTGCCTGGGTAGTCTGGCATGTGATGGAGCATGATTTGCATCACGGCGGTGAGCTCTCGCACACCCTTGGCATGCACGGGCTCCCGGCGGATTTTCCCGGGTAGAGCCTGTGAAAGGTTGGCTATAGCTGGCTGAATCCGGTCAGAATACGTGCCATGTGCCTGGTTCCAAGGATCCAATCGGTGATGCGAATGTGTTCGTTGGGTGCGTGTCCAAGCGAGCCTGGGTAGCTAACGCCTGATGCGACAATCGGAGTGTGTAGATATTCAAGGAAGGCTGCGTAGCGGCCGCTGCCACCGATGAGGGGATTCACTACGGG
>JAFMRP010000059.1 GCA_017354095.1 Ktedonobacteraceae bacterium | reverse complement strand
GGCGCGCGGCCACGCAGAACCATGATGGTTACCTGTTCAATCGAGGTATCCATGCCATCTACACGGGTGGGGCCACCTCGGAGGTTTTGCAGGAGCTCGGGATTAGCTATAGCTATGGCAGCCCGAAAGAGACCTTTGTGCTGCGCCAGGGGCAGTTCTATCCTTTTCCAGCCAGCGTTGCATCGCTTTTGGGGAGTCATCTATTCAAGTTTGGTGACAAATTGGAGCTTGCCGGCCTGCTGAGTACGCTGCCACGCGTCAAAGCACAGAGCCTGGCCCATATGAGCGTACAGGAGTGGCTGGAGCGGTCAGTCCGACATCCCCAGGTTCGCCAACTGCTAGCTTCAACCGCACATGTCTTTGTCTATAGCAGCGCGCTTGACCTGGTGAGCGCGGAGGTTTTTGTCTCGAAATTGCAAATCTCGCTCAAACACCCGGTCCATTATGTTGATGGCGGCTGGCAGACCCTGGTGGAGGGTCTACGTCGTACCGCAGAAGAGGCCGGAGTACGCATCGTCAGCGGCAGTCGTATCACGGCGGTTGCATATCAGAATGGCCAGGTCCAGGGAGTACGGCTGCGCGATGATAGTGTGCTACCCACCTCCAACGTGATCCTGGCAACCAGTCCACAGGATGCCGTGAAACTGATAGATGGGGGAACCTACGCACCGCTGTGTGAGATCGTCGATGCGCTCATTCCAGCGCGAGTCGCCTGCCTGGACGTGGCATTGCGCCACCTGCCCGAGCCGCGCCATCCGGTTGTCCAGGACCTGGATCGCCCACGTTTTATGTCGGCACAATCGCTCTATTCGCATGTTACGCCAGAAGGTGGAGCGTTGATCTACACCTTCAAGCAGCTTGATCCCCGGCATCCAACGGACCCCAAGCAAGATGAGCGCGAGCTGGAAGACCTGCTCGACACGACGCAGCCAGGCTGGCGCGATGTGCTGGTGAAACGTGTCTTTCTGCCACACATTGAGGCCATCGGCATGCTTCCCACGGCCAGTGGTGGCGGTTATGCCGGTCGACCCGGGCCACAGGTACCAGGTATTACCAATCTCTACCTGGCGGGCGACTGGATCGGCAGGGGCTTCCTTTCGGACCCCAGCATGGGCAGCGCCCGCCAGGTTGCGCAGTTGATACTCCAGAGCAATGCGTTCTCAAAGGCGAAAGAGGACACAACCCAGGCGCGTTCACAGAACGTGTCTCTGGACTAGCAGGATGTTAGAAATAGACAAGAGATTCCAGCCAGTTAGCGGCACCGGGACCGAGGGATCTGGCCAGTATAGCGGTGACTTCGTCGCTGAGCAGGGTATCGCGTTCAACGCGGTAATGCTTCAGGAAACGGGGCAAGGTAGCAGGTTCGTAGTGGGCCAGCAGTTCGGCGGCGAACCGCTCCAGAAGTAATTCATAGACGAGATATTCTTCCAGCGTGGTATCTTCAAACCAGTCGAAGCCACGCACGGTAACGGGAGTTTTGCCATCGGGTTCAGGCTCAAAAATATCGGTATACTGTTCAAAGAGATCTTTGCTCACTACGTCCTGCTGGCCATCAAGCGTATGTGTAAGCCAGAGCGCGGCGAACTTGAGTTGCCACTCATCGGCCCAGAGGGGAATATCCTCAGGCCAGGGACGAGGATCATCTTCGAGGAAGGCCAGGGCTAGTTCGTGATAGAGGAAAAACGCCAGCTTTTCCTGAGTTACCTCGCCGAAAATAGCTTCCACCTCAACCGGCACGACTAGAGATGGCGGAGACGTGGCATCCGTCCAGTAGGGCTGTGAGGCGCTGATCTCTTCGGGGTCCTCATGTGGAGCCAGTTCCCAGTCAGCCGGGGCGACGAGCAGGATATCCATTTCGGGGCAGGGGCGCTCCAGGAGCCGGGAAAGCTCCTGGGCAGCCCTATCGATCTTCTGCACGACCCAGCGAGCGAGCTCTTCTTCGCCAGCAGGGTAGTAGACTGCGCGGCGTGCCTGCGCCTGTGGCTCAGCCAGGGTTATATAGCGTTCGTAAGGAAAGTCTGTGGACACGGTCAGGGAGTCTCCTTTGCAGCGATATCCTGTCCCTGGTCGAGCAAGGGAACGGGCTCGGGTTCAGCAAGCGCGGCCTTTTCTTCCGCACGCAGTTTATCGGCCAGTTTCTCCCTGCGGAAAAACTGGAAGAAGCCATTATAGAGCCGCTGGAGACGTTTTGTGCCGAGATGTTTGTCGTTCTCGTAGTATTCCATCGCCACACGCCCGATGGACCACGTAGCGGCTCCGGCAATCGCGCCAGCGACGAAATCGCCGCCAAAGGGGACCAATTTGGCGGCCTGTTCAGCCAGCAGGCGCAGGCTGATGCCTCCGGCCATGGTAGCAATGAGTTTGCGCGCGTGCAACATGGCGTCCTCAGTGCTCAGCGGCTCACCATACAGGGCGGCCAGGCGGAGCACCAGGCGAACCTGCGTACCCAGCAGCAGAGGGATGTCAATAAAGGGGATCGGTTCCAGGCCGATAGCCAGAGCCAGCAGCGTCGAATTGCGGATGATACGTTGAGCGGCCTCGCGCCGGTAGCGGGGCAGTTCGCGACCGATAGCCAGCGCGGCCTCAGGACTGGCTTCGATAATGGCTGGAATCAACTCTCCAACGATGTTGGTACCATCTTTAGCTGAAATGGGAATGACGCCGTAAGATTCGAGCATAACAGCGACTTCAGTAGCAAACTGATCGCCAGCCTCGCCACCTTTGAGCGCATCGACTTTATTAACGGCGATAATTACCGGTTTGCCCAGAGGCTTAATGGTTGCATAGAGTTCGCGGTCACTCTCTTGCAGGCCGCGTGTGGAGTCGATTAACAGGACAATCACGCTGGCCTGTTCGATGCCCTGCTTCATGACATCGGGCAGATGACCGGGAGTGTCAACAAGAGTGAACGGCCCGAAATCGGTGCTCACCAGGGTGGTCGTTGTGCCAGCCTGAGGCGAAGTGGGAGAGAGCATCTCCCCTTTGATCGTATTGAATAATGTGCTTTTGCCGGCATTGGACTGGCCGACGATGACCACGTTATTTTTCAAGCCTTCAAGTACCTCCGACTGCACCTGCTTCCAGTTAATCAGGCCCATAAAGTTCTGAACCATGTTAATGTTGGCAGGAAGATTGGTCAGGAGGCTAATGCCCATGTCACGCGCGGTGCGTGGGTGCGCATTTGAGCGACCAATGCTGCTGAATATGTCTTTTTTGAGCTGCTCTTTCCGCTTCTCTTCTTCGGTAGGGTTGTTGTTATTGTCCACCACGTTGTTGTTCCTTCCCTGGTAGAACGCTATAAATCTTTACACTCACTATTATACCTTTCTCTGTGAGTATAACGCGCTCTGACCATATGGGCAAACATAAAAAAATCCGTAAGTTGAATAATGCCTGCCGCCCTCTTATCCAGACCCCCAACGACGCTGCGCGTCATCTGGCGGTAAGGAAGACCCTTCGTATTCCGCCAGAAACGGTGCTCGCGCACCTGCGCTTCGCGCCATCTGGCGGCAAGGAATCGCCTGAGGCGGCGAGAAAAAGAGATGTAGATCTCATTAGCATATATACGTTTTTCTGGCTTTGTGGTTATGTAGAGAATGGCGAGAGGGGATGATAGCAGGCTGGGCCTGCTATCGTGATGTCCTATAGATAGTGACAGAGGTCAGGACGGGTGAAAAGAGTGATTACTGCATCCAATGTGCGGCCTGTGCCAGTTTGTCGAATGGTTCCCAGAACGTAATGAAAGTTCGCTCAACGCCCAGTTGTTCCCACACTTTGAGCTTTTCCTCGATGTCATCGCGCCAATCCCACACAAATGCCGACAGCGTAACATTGCGCCCTGATGAATCGATCGCACTGCGCGCCTCGCGCATCAGATCTTCGTCCGCGTATACGTTGAGTTCGTCCGCGTACTCCACGGCGCTGCGCAACAGGCGCCGCGAGCTTCCAATTCCCACCACGACACGCGGCGCGGTCTCTGGCGCGGGCGCGCAGAGACCATGATGTACCTGAAGATGTTTTCCCTCGAACGTAACGGCCTCTCCTGTCCATATCCTGCGCAAGACCTGTATTGTTTCTCGCAGCCCTTCGATGCGTTCGGTTGCTTTTGGCACGGGCACACCCCAGGCATGCATCTCTTCAAAATAGTCACCCGCGCCGATGCCCAATTCGAATCTTCCTCCGCTGAGCATAGCCAGCATCGATGACTCTTTTGCCAGCACGCCGGGCAGGTAGTTCAGGCAACAGATTACCATTGGCGCCAGTTTGATGCGGATCGTTGCCATTGCCAGCGCGCCGTAGAGTGACCAGCCGCAGACGTAGCCCCATTCTGGCTTCTCTGCCTGATAATGGTCGAGAAAGCCCAGGGCGTCAAATCCGTATTCGTCCGCTTTTCTGGCCGCATCCAGGACGCCTGTCCAATTAGTTGTTGGTCCCAGGTTTACGCCTATACGCATAAGATTGGCTCCTTTTTTATCCAGACTCTACCATGATATAGATGACATCTTCTGTCATGTTAAGGATGACCTGGTGGGTGTTTGCTCGTTCCTCAAGGATCGAACACAATGGATGAGACCGAGGGGATGGCGAATTTGGGCCTCACATCCCCTTGTAACTGCCCTACACCCCTGATACGCTTGCCCACGAGACAAACCACATGGATAGTGGAAGTCAGATGGTCGGAAGGGGGAAAGATAGAGAATACTTGGCGAATACTCATTCACCGATCCAGGAAACGTTCGCGCGTAGGTCAGAAGAAAGGTGTCTTTGTGCCGGTATGGGGGCCTACGCTCGACGGCTCCAAAGCACTCTCTGGGAGTTCAGCTCAGAGGCGGTGAGCGGATTAACACTGTTTTGGAAGCCCGGGTGGGGAAAATGGCTTGGGATCGTCATCTTGACCGGAGGTGGGGCGGGAATAGGCGGAATGATCTTTCACGCTCTGGTCCGCCTCATCACCTCTCTTTTGTTAGGGCAGCTAATTGGTTTTCTGCCACCAGAGCCCTCTGATGCCATTCCTGGAGCCTGGATATGGAGCGAGAACACAGCGCGACTCTGGCTCCTACCAATCATCGTCGCTACTGGAGGGCTGGTCTCTGGGCTTCTCGCCTGCTGGGCCAGAAACTCGGATGGGATCGAGGCAAAGGGATTGCGAGGAACCGACGCAGCCATTCGAGCCTGGCATGAAGGTGTCGGAATTCTGAAAAGAGTCCCCGTTGTGGTCATGCTCGCTTCATCTGCTCTTATTGGGAGCGGAGGGTCCGCAGGGGTAGAAGGCCCTTCCGCTCAAATTGGGCTTGGGATCGGGTCAGGGATCGCAGATCTATTTCATTTGAACCCAGACGAGCGAAGGCTGGTACAGGCCTGGGGGATGGGAGCATTGGTAGCAGCGATGTTCCACTCGCCTCTCGGAGGCGCAATCTTCGCTGGCGAAATACTGCGCAGGAGGGGTGCCAATCTCAAGGTGATTCCTGGTGCATTGATCTCGTCGATCATCGCGAGTTCCTTGAATGGGTGGGGGCCAACACTGATATGGCCTAGCCATGTCAGTGCTACCTGGTCGCACCTTTTCTGGACGAGTGCAGTACTGGGCCTGGTGTGTGGCGTCACCGGGCGGCTGTATGCATTCGCGTTGAGTTGGACGAAGCAAACGTTCAAAAAGGCAAAAGTGCTGGAGCCACTCAAGCCCGTCCTGGGGGGATTGCTGGTAGGACTGCTGGGGCTGGTCTACCCTCAGGTGCTTGGATTGGGCAATGGCTGGCTCCAGGTTACGATCAGCCTTCCAATGAGCTTCCCACTCTGGATCATCATCGCGCTGCCCATTGCCAAGCTGCTGGCAACCAGTTTGTGTGTCGGAAGTGGAGGAATAGGAGGGATCTTCGGGCCTGGAATGATCATTGGTGGCCTGCTGGGAGCAGCGTACTGGTCTGTCCTTCACATATTGCCGCTTCCGGCAGGCATCATTGCTGATACTCCTGCTATTTTTGTCATGGTGGGAATGATCGCCTTGCTGGGGCCAATCGCTCGCACTCCTGTAGCGGTTACGGTGATGGTGGTAAATCTCACAGGCAACGTCTCCTTTGTACCTGCGGCGGTATGTGCACTTATTGTCTCCTCATGGGTCGTCAAGGGCACCACCATATATCCAAGCCAACCCTAGCATTTCGATTGTTCTAGTATATGCAACCAATGGAAATTGTAGCCTGCCGCCTCTGGTAGAATATCGCATATAATGTTGGGATTTATGGAAGGAGCAACTTTTGCACGACGTAGAAATTCCTTTAAGCGGGGGTAATGTTTCAAGTGGGATTGTGCGTATAGGCCAGACCACGCGCCGCCCAATGGGACCATGGAGCCCGGCTGTACATAGTCTATTACGTCACCTGGAAGAGCAGGGATTTGAAGGAGCACCGCGTTTTCTGGGCATTGATGAGCAGGGACGCGAGATCTTGTCATTCATCGAAGGTGAGATAGGGCATTATCCGCTGCGAGATGCCAGGTGGTCAGACAAGACAATGGTGGAGGTTGCGCACTTCGTGCGCCGTTACCATGACGCTGTGAGTAATTTTGTGCCGCCTCGTGATGCACAATGGAAACAGGTATTCCCGGACTCTGCAGCGCACGAGATCATTTGCCATAACGATATTGCTCCATATAACCTGGTGTACCTTCAGAACCAGCCTTATGCCTTGATCGATTTTGACGAGGCCGGTCCGGGGCCGCGCGTCTGGGACCTGGCCTATGTAGCCTATCGTTTTGTACCTCTGGCACACGCAGGTGATGCTGACTTGCAACGTCTGGGCCTGACCGATCCGACCAGGCAGGGGCAGCGCCTGCGCCTGTTTTGCGAAACGTACGGTATCAATGCACATACCGTATTGGCGATGGTCGAGCCGCGTCTACAACGTTTGCACGACACCATCATCGAGCGCGCGGTATATAGCCCGGCCTTCCAGAAGATGATCGAAGAAGGGCACCTGAACTTGTATCGTTCCGAGTTAGAGGTATTGCGACACACGAGACCGATTGTTGAGCGTTGTCTCTAATATGCTATTTTCGCCACGTTCCTTAAGCGGTGCGCCGCTATTGATCATGCGTTGAAGGGAGTGGCAGCGGAACTGGAGGTATATTCTGTTTCGGAGTGCGCTTGCATCAGATCAAATTCTCTGACTATAATCAGATAACGAGAATTTATGGATTGAGCACATCTGGAGGTTGCGCATGGAGATGCCATTGGTTGAACAGGTTCGAAGCTTCAATCGGACCATGACCGAGCGCGTGGGTGTTCTTAATGATCACTTCCTGGGAAGGAACCATCCTCTTGGCGAAGCGCGGCTCTTATGGGAGATCGGAGAAAAGGGGGAGCGTGTTCGGGAGCTCCGGCGCCGGCTTGGACTCGACTCCGCCTACCTCAGCCGCCTGCTGCGCTCGCTGGAGAAGCAGGGCCTGGTTATAGTGAGAGCAAGTAAAGATGATGGAAGAGTTCGCTTCGTTCAGCTTACCAGGGCAGGCCTTCGTGAGCGAGTAGAGCTTGACCAGCGAGCCGATGCCTTTGCCCGTTCTCTGCTGGAGCCGCTGAGTGAGAGCCAGCGTGTGAAACTGGCGGCAGCCATGGCACAGGTCGAGCGATTGCTGATCGCATCAATGGTCCAGATCACCGTCGCCGATCCAACCGGCCAGGATGCCAGGTGGTGCTTTGAGCGTTATTTTGCCGAACTGGGCGAGCGCTTTGAGACGGGCTTCGACCCGACCTTGAGCATTTCAGCGCACGCGCACGAACTGGTGCCTCCAGATGGTCTGCTGCTCGTTGCCCGTCTGCGAGAGGAGCCGGTGGGCTGTGGTGCATTAAAGTTTCACGAGAACGCAGTCGGGGAACTCAAACGCATGTGGGTAGCTCCACGAGCACGTGGTCTTGGGCTGGGGCGACGTCTGCTTCTAACGCTGGAGCACGAGGCCAGGGAAGCGGGAATCACGATCCTTCACCTGGAGACCAACCGTACGCTTATTGAAGCCATCGAGATGTACCGACACGCTGGCTACCAGGAGGTAGAAGCCTTCAACAACGAGCCCTATGCACATCACTGGTTTGAAAAGCGCCTTTGAGCACCACAGTTTTCGCGACGGATATGACCATTGAGAACGGTGAGCAGGCTTCCGGATTTTATACAGGGAACGGCCTGGATTCCAGGACATCTTTGAGTGTGCGCAGGTCGTAGGCGAGTTGGCAGCGAACCACGCTTGTAAGTGATGATGTTGTGAGATCTAACATCTCTTCCGTGAGGTGGATGATTACCTCTTGCGAGAGGATAACCATACCATTTTCGTCTGGCTCAATCTGGTAGCAAAAGAGGCAGGGGGCGACTCCAGTAATGCTTTTGATGCTCAGGCAGCGATTCGGCTCATACTCGACAATCTCGAAGGTCATGGTGAGCCACTTGCCTAAAAATCGAACGGTACACTGTACTCTCGCGCCTATACCCAGTTCGCCCGGTGAGATCTTCTCGATCGCGATAATGATGTTTGACCAGTCAACGAGGTTTTCGAGATTGCTCAGGTAAGTAAAGATCTCTTCGAGAGGCTGGTTGATAATGACGCTCTGTTTGATGTTCAAGGTAATCAAGGGGATTTTTCTCCTACACTGAGATTAGACGATCAGCACATCACATGTTCGCACAGCAGGAAAACGCGGGATCGTAGCCAGTCTTTTGAGGCTGGGGAGTCAGTGTAACGCCGTTGACCTGCACTGCCCCAAAGAGCTCTCGCAGGAGGCAACTGATGCGTTTCTCTATCGCGAGCTCCATATGTTCCCTTGTCGGTGGAAGGTGTGTGAAGTAGTGACAAGAACACCGAGCGCTAATCTGGATCGAGCAATATTGCAGGCCTGTAAATATATCGTAAGAAAAACGGATTGTCACGTCATCAACGGTGCCACCGCCAAAAAGATCGCACAAAACAAGGCTTGCCGCGTCTTCCACCATGAGTTCGGCGTTTTCTGGTTCGCTTGCTGAAACCTCAAAGAATCTGTCGCAGCATTGTACACAAATCTGGAGAATGCACATCACTTATCCTCTTTCTCTTCTTCTCACTTGCTTTGCTATTTTGATTTAAGTATACTTATGAAGGCTCCGTATTCTAGAGCTTGTGGTAACCCGATGTCTACTTCATGTCTACTCAATAGTTAGAGAGAATGCAGAGTGTATGGGTAGTGAAATACATATAAAAAGTGGGACATTTAGCGAAGGGGTACAGAAGCACCTGCACGCCAGCGGCTATTCGCAGAAGGAACTGGCTGATGCGCTTGGTTTGCACCCCAAGGTATTGAGTCGCAAATTGAATGGCAGCGGGAACGCTCGTCTCACCCATCTAGAAGTACAGCGTATCGTCACAACCCTGGCGCACTGGCGCGTGATCACCACTCAAGCCGAAGCGCTCCATCTGCTCAAGCTGGCACAAGTGGAGCCGACCATTTTTAGCGACGAAGAATGGCAAACACCCCCTCTCAACACACTGTCGAAGAGCGCTCTATCTATTCCCACCGGCGCGCCTGATCCTTCTCAATTCCTTCTCCAGCATGACTTACCCGCCCAGACGACGCGGCTTATTGGACGAGAATGGGCAGTGGAGCGACTCAAGCATCTACTCAGTCGCGAAGGCACACGGCTCCTTACGCTCACGGGATCGGGCGGCAGTGGTAAAACGCGCCTGGCCTTGCAAGTGGCGAGCGAGCTGATGAGCGTATTTCCACATGGCGTATGGTTTGTGGCCCTGGCAGGGGTGAGAGATGCGGACCAGGTGCCGATCAGTATTATCCAGGCGCTGAACTTAAAGTCAGCGCCCGATCTTCCCCCGCTTCAGCTTCTCATCAACTATCTAAAAAACAAGCAACTGCTGTTAGTGCTGGACAACTTTGAGCAGGTGGGAGAAGCGGCAATTGTCGTGGACAAATTACTGGCGAGTGCTCCGGGGCTAAAAATACTCATAACCAGCCGGGTAGTGTTACATTTATACGGCGAGCATGCATTCAGCGTTCCGCCCCTGGACATTCCCGATCCCACCATTGAGCTTGAGGCGAGCACACTTTTACGTTATGGAGCGGTACAGCTCTTTGTTGAGCGTACGCAGGCCATCATACCCGATTTCACACTCACCAACGAAAACGCGGCAATCATCTCCCAGATCTGTGCCAGAGTTGACGGCTTACCACTGGCACTGGAACTGGCGGCGGCACGGATGAGAGCACTGCCGCCAAGATTACTGCTGGAACGCCTCTCCCAGGCGCGGCTACCGCTTCTCACCAAAGGAGCCAGAAACCTGCCCGACAGGCAGCAAACGCTACATAATACCATTACCTGGAGCTATCACCTGCTCTCTCCAGCCGAGCAGACATGGTTTAGCTATCTGGGTGTATTTACTGGAGGCTGGTCGCTTGATGCAGCAGAGGCGATGATGCGGGATGTAGCGACAGAGCAGCTGGATATAGCAAGCGGCGACTCCGCGCTAGATATTCTCGAACGATTGCTAGACCACAGCTTACTGGTACGGCTGCCAGAGGCGGGCGGGCGAGCACGTTTCGCGATGCTGGAAACGCTGCGCGAATACGCGCAGGAGCGGCTGGTCGAACAAAGAATGCTGGAGCGCTTACGCGACTGGCACGCCTGTTATTATCTCAGGAAAGCGGAGGCCGCCGAAACAGGCATAAGAGGTCCAGAACAACTGGTCTGGCTGGCCAGGTTGACGGCGGATCGCAATAACTTTCGCGCGGCCCTGGAATGGTCGCTTCAGAGAGCACGGGCTGGCACGAGGATAAGTGGCTTCAATACTGCGCGCCAGGGAAGCCATATCGTTGCCGGGAGCTGGCTCTTATCCTCACAGGGAGATCCAGACGCCGGACTGTGTGCCGATGAACTGTGTCTGCGGCTGGCTTCCGCCTTTAGGCCATACTGGGAGTGGCAGGGATACCTGACTGAAGCGCGCAGCTGGCTCAAGGCCGCACTGGAGGTCACATCTGAGAACGAGGAGAGCGCGGAGACGACGCTGGCCGCGCGGGCCAAAGCACTGAGCGAGCTTTCGCGGCTGACCTCATTAGAAAATGATCAGCCGCGGGCGGTAGAGCTCGTCGAAAAAAGCATCGCGCTCTGGCAACAGGTAGGTGACCCGTATGGACTGGCCTCAGCGCTGATACATCGTGCCTGGGCAGCGCTGGCAATGAGAGAGTATGAAAACGCGAGGGAGGTGTGCCAGGAGGGCTTACAACACCTCTCCATAAGAGATGATACCTGGTTACGCGCTCAATTGCTCTTCTACCTGGGAGATGCAGAGGGATTCACAGGGAATTTTGAGCAGATGCGATCTTTTTATACCCAGAGCAGAGAGTTGTTTGAACTGACGGGCGATACAAGCTCTGTTGCTGATGTCTTGAAAGATCACGGGGCCATGATGCTCCTGGAAAGCAAATACGCGGAATCCATCGCATACCTGTGCAAGAGCATCCGATTATGCTACGAGTTAGATCACAAACAATTCATTACGACTGGCATATGCTGGTTAAGTATAGCCGTTGGCATGAGGGGAGAGCCAGACGTAGTTCAGGCAAGCCTCTACTCCGCGCAGCTGGAAGGCGCAACCGAGAGCCTGATGGAGACGATCGGTTTGACCTCCTGGGCCAAAGACCATCCATTTATCCAGGCGGTCCAGGAGTATATTCGTTCTCGCGTCGATGAGCAAAGCTGGCGAGAGGCCTGGTTGGCCGGGCGGGCCGCTACTTTTGAGCAGGCCGTTGAGCTAGCTTGTCGTCTGGATCAGAGTCTCCCATCATAATATGTGGGGAACAAAGAAGGATGTCATGCGATGAAGCAAGCAATATTTATTGACATAATGCTCGGTTTTCTGACATAATCGAGGGGAGGAATACCTTCACGGTCGTTTTTTCTACGAGGAACACTATCATGCAAGATACGCCACTGCGCAG
>JAFMRP010001736.1 GCA_017354095.1 Ktedonobacteraceae bacterium | reverse complement strand
ATCGTTTATGGATAAAGCCACATTCATTGAGGCCGTGCGCAATGGACGGGCCGAATGGGATGCTCTACTGGCACAGTGTGACGAAGACACACTCCAGCGCGCTCCAGGACCGGGCGCATGGAGCGCGCTGGAGATCATCGGGCACGTGAGCTGGAGTGAGCGCGAAATACTGGCTGTGATGCGCGACCGCACAATGGCAGCAGGTTCCCCCCTCTGGAACCTGGACCAGGATGAACGTAACGCCATTGTCGCGACCGAAACACGCGCTCGCACGCCGCGCTCAGTGCTCGACGAGGCCAGGCAACTCTCGTCTCAGATCCTCACCGCCGCCCAGCAGCTCTCCGACGAGGAGTTGAACGATCCCGCCCACTTTACCGGTATGCCCGCCGATTGGCTGCCCTGGCGCATCTTCGCCGGCTGTACCTTCAGCCACTACCCCGAGCATATCCCATCCCTGCGCGCACTGCTTACCCCTTCGTAACGGCCAACCACAGCCCGTTGACATCCGGAAGCACACATGCTATCTTTAAACCATGGTACCGCTTAAAGCGGCACAAGAATTCCACTTAATAAAGATGAGGAAAAGGTCTCGTATGGCTATCGCGACAAAGCAGCTCACCGGAGGGCGATCCGTTCGCTCTTACGCGAGCATATATCCACGTGTTCACTCGTTTCGTGTCGCCCAGGGCCGTACTATGCCCTTTTCGGAGAAGGCGTTGGCACGAAACTAACGATAATGTAGCATAACGTCAAATCCAGCAAGCCGTGGGTGGCACAATAAAACCTCGCCCACGGCTTTTCCATTTCTCACTCACTGGCAAGCCGTGGGCGGTTCTTGAGCCTTACCCACGGCTTTTTTGTGTATTGTCCATCAAAGACATTCGAGAATGGAGCTTTTTTCACGTGCTAACAAAATCGTATAAGCGCGAGTCCAGCGCGCGTCCTCTCTGGCGTAATCGCGACTACCTGCTTCTACAGGGTGGCCAGATTGTTTCTTACATCGGGAATCAGCAGCAATTCATCGCTCTACCACTTCTGATCCTGGCTCTCACAGGTTCCGTCGTCCAGGCGGGTATTGCCGTTGGCCTGAATACCATCGCGGCTATCGTGGTCAGCCCGGTTGCGGGCGCGCTGGTGGACAGGTGGAACCGCAAGGCAACAATGCTGATCTGTGATGCCGGGCGCATGCTTATCACATTTACCATTCCGCTCGCCTTCTGGCTGCACATACTGACAATGCCCCAGATCTATATCGTGGCGATTATCTCTGGTATCTTCGGCACGATTTTTGGTGTAGCGAACTCCTCCGCTCTACCACATGTCGTAACGCAAGAGCAACTGCCAACAGCTCTTTCCCAGTCGCAGGCAGCATATGCTGGCGTTCGTACCGTTGGATCACTCATCGGCGGCGCGCTCTATAGCGTTGCGAACGTCTTACCATTCCTGGTGAATGCTATCTCCTTTGGAATATCGGTGCTTTCGCTGGGTCTTATTCGCGGCAATTTCCAGAGAAGCGAGAAAGGTTCGCAACA
>JAFMRP010001735.1 GCA_017354095.1 Ktedonobacteraceae bacterium | reverse complement strand
TCATCGCGATGGTGAGCGCCAAAGCTGTGACTTGCAACGTTGCTCGCGTGAAAAGTGTACGCTTACAAATTGGCGAGGCCAGCAGCATCCTTACCGACTCACTCACGTTTTGCTTTGCAATGCTCACTGAACAAGAGCCGCTGCTGGCTGGCGCGCGGCTCCTTATCGATAACGTGCCTCATCGCGCCTGGTGTTGCTGTTGCCAGAGCGAGTTTGCAGTCGTTGATTTTGTGATGCAATGTCCTTTGTGTAAAGAGTGGAATACAAAGGTCGTTTCCGGCACCGAACTTCAGATCGCGGAAATGGAGGTCGAACTGGTTACCAGTACTTCTCGTGACGAGAAATCTGCGGCGTTGTTTCCACATGAGCATGGTCAGACAGGAGGCCAGTACAGTTGTGAAATTAGTGATCGCTCAAAATATCCTGGCGGCTAACGATACCATTGCCCAGGAGATCCGGCAGTCATTGACTGTACGCAACATCCACGCAATCAATCTGATAAGCTCGCCTGGCACTGGCAAAACAACACTGCTCGAACAAACTGTCAAGCGGCTTCATGGGCATCTCGATATCGGTGTGATCGATGGCGATATCGAGACCAGTGCCGATGCCAGGCGCATCGCAGCCGCGGGTGCTCAGGCGGTTCAGATCAACACGCGTGGCGCCTGTCACCTGGAGGCTCATATGGTTCGCGATGCGCTGTCTCAGCTTGTTCTTTCTTCAGGCAGCTTGCTCTTTATCGAAAATATCGGCAATCTTGTCTGTCCTGCGCACTGGAATCTGGGGGAAGATATGCGCGTGGTCATGGTGTGTACCAGTGAGGGCGACGACAAGCCAGCGAAATACCCGCAGATATTTGCTACCTCACAGGTGTTGGTGGTCAACAAGCTTGATCTGCTTCCCTATGTCGATTATGACCTGGCGAAGGTCAAGCGGCAAGCGTTAGCCATTAATCCCCACCTGCGTATCTTCGAGGTAAGCTGTCGTACAGGAGATGGCCTTGATCAATGGTGTGAGTGGCTTGTCACTATTGCGAATAAACCGTCGTGGTAAGTGAGGACTGGGCATCAAAGCCAGCCAGGAGACGTAACGTATGGAGTCTGTGCAAGCTTCGACAATTCAGCGACGACGTATCTCTATTCAAGGCATCGTTCAGGGAGTGGGTTTCCGGCCGTTTGTTTATGGACAGGCGCGCCAGCGGGACCTGGCAGGTTTTGTGCTCAATGACAGCGCAGGTGTGACGGTTGAGGTCGAAGGCCCTATCGATGCCCTTCATGATTTTCTATGCGCCTTGCGTGAAGAGCCCCCTCCTCTGGCTCGTATCGATACTCTCACCGTAGAATCCGTTGAACCTCGCCAGGAAGATTCTTTTACGATCATACATAGCCAGGCCAGTGCCGAACGCCATGCGCTTATCTCGTCTGACACAGCAACCTGTGGCGATTGCCTGCATGAACTTTTCGATCCTCATGACCGGCGTTATCATTATCCTTTCATTAACTGTACCAACTGTGGCCCGCGCTTTACCATCGTAC
>JAFMRP010000487.1 GCA_017354095.1 Ktedonobacteraceae bacterium | reverse complement strand
ATCGTTGGCATGGCCAAGAGCCTGCTACGTAACACTGCCCGCTGGAAGATTGATCCTGCTCGCATCTACGTCACGGGTCTTTCCGCTGGAGCGTGTATGGCTGTCATACTCGGTGCAACCTATCCTGATGTCTTTGCGGCCATCGGTATTCATTCGGGACTGGGATATCAATCGGCAAGGGATGTGAAGAGTGCCTTCCAGGCCATGCGGCGTGGCGGACCTGACCCACAGCAACAGGGGCTCAGGGCATACACCGCCACGGGCGATTGCTCCCGTGTCATGCCAACCATTGTTTTTCATGGCACAAATGATAGGACTGTTGCCTTTGTGAATGGTGATCAAGTTGTGCAACAATGGATGCAGACAAATCGGCTCGCTTCACGAGGCACGTATACTGCTGACTTTCATCGTCCCACCCATGTCACATCTGGGCAGGTCTTGAACGGTTATTCCTATGCAGTAGAGACGTGGAATGCGAGCAACGGGGAAGAAGTGCAGGTCTATTGGAAAATCAACGGCATGGGTCATGGGTGGTCGGGCGGCAACCCTGCTGGTTCGCACACTGAGCCACGAGGTCCAGGTGTCAGTGAAGCGATGTACAACTTTTTTATGGCCCATCCTATGAGGAAAAGGGACAGGCAACGTCTTATCTTTCAGAAGATAAGACAACAGCATATTCGTGCAAACGCTTTCCATCACAGAAGAATGGAAAGATGAAAAAGGATCTTATTGCTTCATATTTTCTACAAGAGCACCAAAGAGGAGGAAATGTTTTATGGCGGGATTAGAAGGCAAAGTTGCCCTCGTGACCGGGGCAGCCTCTGGTATCGGCCTGGCGATTGCCCGCAAATTTGCTCAACAAGGAATACGAGTGACGTTATCCGATATCGATGTCAAAAGGGGCAGTACGGTGGCTGGTGAACTGCCAGAAGCACATTTCCAGGCGGCGGATATGGCGAGCGCAGACGACCTCCAACAACTGGTAGCCCAGACCCTCGACCGCGAGGGTCGGATTGACATCCTGGTGAACAATGCTGGTATCCAACACGTTGCCCCTATCACGGAGTTTCCAGAGGCCAAATGGCGACAAATTCTTGAGATTATGCTCACGGCTCCTTTTCTGCTCACCAAAGCCGTCTTACCAGGAATGTACGCCCACAGGTGGGGACGCATCATCAATATCGCATCCGTACATGCCTTGCGCGCTTCAGCCTTTAAAGCGGCGTATGTCAGTGCCAAGCACGGCCTGCTGGGGCTGACACGCGTGACGGCATTGGAAGGTGGAGAACATGGCGTCACCTGTAACGCGATCTGCCCCTCCTACGTACGCACTCCACTTGTCGAGAAGCAGATCGCAGACCAGGCACGTGTCCACGGGATTCCCGAGTCCGAGGTGGTGGAGAAGATCATGGTGGCTGAGGGGGCTATCCATCGTTTGCTTGAACCCGAAGAGGTAGCTCAACTGGTCACCTATCTCTGCACGGATGCAGCCAAGAGCATCACTGGTAGCGCACAATTGATCGATTGCGGATGGACTGCACGGTAGAAGCAAGATCCCTTTTATTCATGAATATCCGCTTGTGGGTACCCTCACCTGAAAGACGGAGGCACCTACACTGGTACCTCTTCTGTAAAATGAAACGTGAATTAGGGGGGTCTCTATGGATCAAAAAAGGTCTCCCATCAAGCATATCTCTGATACGGCACGGTGGATGGCCTATTATCAAGCAATGGAAAGCGAACGTCCCAACGCCTGCTTCCACGATCCGTATGCCCGGCTTCTGGCGGGGTTGCGTGGGAAGGTGATTGCGCACATGCTGCCCTGGGGCATCAACAATGCCTGGGCGATCATTGTACGCACCTGTATCTTTGATGAGATCATTGTGAGAACAGTTGAGAATTCCGCAGTAGATACCATTCTCAATCTGGCAGCCGGCTTCGATACACGGCCTTACCGGCTACCTCTCCCCCCACGCTCCATTGGATCGAGGTCGATTTGCCCGAGATTCTTGCTGAAAAAGAAAAGAAACTGGCGAACGAACGACCCGGATGCTGCCTCACACGAGTCCCGTTGGACCTGACGGATGACGATGCGAGGAGAGCCTTTTTTTCTCGTCTCGAACAAGAGGCCAGGTTGGTTCTTGTTGTGACCGAGGGATTGCTCCTCTATTTAACAACTGAACAGGTGACAGCATTGACCCGCGATCTGCACACACACGCCCGGTTTCGTTGGTGGCTCACTGACCTTGTCTCACCTTTCGTGTTGGGATTCTACAATATGTGGTGGGACAACGAACTGAGGCACGGGAATGCCTCCTTACAATTTGCGCCTGAGGAAGGAGAGCGCTTCTTTTCCCGTGCTGGCTGGCACGTTGTGGAGTTTCGTTCTACAATGGAAGAAGCATCTCGCTTGAACCGCAATATGCCCTTTGGATCGCTCTGGCAATTGATCGTCCGTTGCTCTGATAAAACAGTTCAGAAGGCCTATCGGAAAATGAGCTGTTTTCTCTTACTCGAACGAGATTGACTCTCCATTCCATTGGCTAGGCTCTATAAAAGCAAGGTCACTTCTCCAGGACGTAGGAGCCTGGGGCGGGGATAATCGGCGGATGCGTACTACTGCCTACAGATGGCACAGGTACTTGCTCGCCGGAACGAGACGAGAGCCACTTAACCCAATCCGTCCACCAGTTTCCCGGATGCTGCTCTGCCCCCTCGAGCCACCGCTCGGCAGTTTCCACGATCATATCATTCGTCCGATAGCCTTTCCCTTTGCCAGGAGGAGAGATCACACCTGCGATGTGGCCACTCCCGACGAGCACAAAACGCACGAGACCGCTGACTAACTGCGAGATCTGCCAGGCCGATTGCCAGGGAACGATGTGATCTTGCTGAGTGCCTATCGCATAGATATCCTGTCGTATCTGGCGCAGATTTATGGGTATACCTTTCAGCACAATCTTGTTGGGCTTGATCAGATTGTTTTCCAGGTAGGTGTTGCGCAGGTAAAATGAGTGCGCGGCTCGCGTCATGCGTGTGCCATCGCTGTTCCAGTACAGCAGGTCAAATGCTGGCGGTTCCTTCCCCATGAGATAGTTGTTGATCACATTACTCCAGATGAGATCGTTCGCACGCAACAGATTGAACATTGTCGCCATTGAGCGGCTATCGAGATAACCGCGCTGCATCATCTGCCTTTCGACATACTCGACCTGTGGTTCATCCATGAATACAGAGGTATCACCTACCTCGCTAAAATCCAGCAAAGAAACCAGGAACGTCGCGGCATTGACCGTCTCCCCTCCCCTGGCTGCCAGATAGGAAAGAGCCATAGCCAGCAGCGTGCCACCGATGCAGTACCCTACGACGTTGACCTTTGGGGAGCCGGTAATCTCTTTAATGACATCCAGTACTGCTAACACCCCCAAGGTCAAATAGTCTTCAAAGGTTGTCTCTTCCATAGATGTATCAGGATTCTTCCAACTCACGACAAAGACGGTATAGCCCTGCTCTACCAGGAATTTTACCAGACTATTCTGAGGCTGCATGTCCAAGATATAGTACTTATTAATCCACGGCGGGATAAAAAGCAGCGGAATAGCGTAGGTCTTCTCAGTTGAGGATGCATATTGGATGAGCTCAACCAGCTTATTCCGATAAATCACCTGACCCGGAGTCATAGCGAGATTGCGACCTGGTGCGAAGGCATCGGTATCTGTCATTTTCAACCGTCCTGCCTGAATATCACGTATGAGGTGCTCCATACCCCTTACCAGGTTTTGTCCGCGGCTCTGAATGGTTTCATGAATCACCTGAGGATTCGTGAAAAGCATATTTGTTGGACTGATCGCATCAAGAAACTGGCGAAGGTAGAAGATCAGCTTGCGTTGTTGTTTCGCATCAAGCCCCTCCATTTCGGATGCAGTCTTGAGCAGAGTAGTAGCGATCAAGAGATAGCTTTGCTTGAGAAAATCAAACAGAGGATTGAGTTGCCAGTCAGGAGCACTGAAGCGTTTATCGCCCTTTTCAGGCTCAACGATCGGCGGAAGCTCCCAGTCTTTTCCCCAACATTTGAGGGTTGAGACCGCTATACACTGTGTGTACTTTCGGGCAAAATCGAGAGAGTTGGACCAGGCACGAACAGGGTTTCCAAGTGCATCGAACCACATGAGTCGGAAGGCGTTGGTAATGGCGGCAGGATCAAGAGGGAAAATCCCGCTACAAGGATTTACCTGCCAGAGTTGGCGCAACAGGATCAGCCAGGGATTCTTTTCGCCGTCTTGTCCCTTTTCGGTCGCTGTGCATACTGTCAAGAAGGGATTCATTGCTGACTCAAACAGCCTGTTCCAGGCCTCGATTGGATTTGGTTCAGAGAATGGTGATGTTGTCATGTTGCTGTAATCCTTCGTTCATGCTCGTAGTGGAAACTGGTAGGGACGCTCACTGTCAACGAGATGCCGCTGGGCACAGACGGTAAAAGGCTCCTGACCAGCGGCACTTCGCTCGCAGATACCTCCCCTTATTCATGTTCAGAAACGCTACACTCGTCAGTTCCTTATGCCGTTGCGAACGCCACTACGTGGCTGGCTGCGCTCAGGCGACTGAAAGGTGGTACTAGCGCTCCATGATCATCGAGATGCCCTGCCCACCACCAATGCAGAGTGTCGCCAGACCATAACGAGCCTGCTGCCGCTGCATTTCATATAAAAGCGTGACCAGGATGCGCGCACCACTTGCTCCAATAGGATGCCCCAGTGCGATTGCCCCCCCATTCACATTGAGCTTGGCTCGCTCAAATCCCAGCTCTTTTCCCACCGCGACGGCTTGTGCGGCAAAGGCTTCGTTGGCCTCGATCAAATCGAGATCCTTCATCTTTAATGCAGCCTTCTCCAGAGCAAGCCGGGTCGCTGGGACCGGCCCCAT
>JAFMRP010001734.1:1255-1535 GCA_017354095.1 Ktedonobacteraceae bacterium | reverse complement strand
TACACTTCTCACGGATCTCAATCGCTCGCGGAAGATCGTGACGGTCGGAATAGTACTGCGCGAGATGCTCCTGATCGTGCTCGTAGCAACCGCCCAGGAAGGCTGTATACAGCGGATGCTCTCCAGTAATCGAGGGGAAGCGATTGGGGAGCGTCAGATCTTCCTCGCTCAGTAGCTCCGTCAGTTTGATGAGTTCGGCGTAGACCCGCTCAGATTCAACGTGAATCTCTGACCAGGGGCGAAGTTTATGCTTTTCAAACACCATCGAGTTGAGCTGTTC
>JAFMRP010001734.1:0-1245 GCA_017354095.1 Ktedonobacteraceae bacterium | reverse complement strand
TGCAGGGTGGCGGTCAACTTGTCGACAAGGTCTTGATGCCAGAACGTCCGGTGAGCTATGTGATCTTTGGCAGACCAGAGTTCCGGCGTCCCAATGGCCGTACGTTCGGTCTCGTCCAGCCCCTGCAAAAAAGCTTCTTCATCGAGATGGCCCTGCCGCAAGAGGTCGAGGACGAGGGTCTTAAAAGGCTGTGCGGTCATGGAATTCCCCTTTCATATTGCTTGCGCAATAACAAACGTCCTATTGAAAGTATCTCACGAAAAGCGGTCAACTTTGGCCTGATTATTGCGATTTTTGATACAAAGAAAGATGGGTAATTTTGCACATGGAGGGCGCTTGCTCGTCAGGTAGAATAGCTGTCGCAGACAAAACTGAAAGATGCAAGGAGGAAGACAAGCATGCAGAACCCATCCAACGATACCTACGTGCTGGGACAGGCTCCGGAAGCCATCCAACGATTACTCAGGCAAGGCCAGCTCATCAACCCGTTCACGCGCCGGGTGCTGGAAGATGCTGGCATCACCACCGGGATGAATGTGCTCGACCTGGGCTGTGGTCCCGGTGATGTGAGCCTGCTGGTCGCTGAACTGGTTGGCGAGACAGGCCGCGTGCTGGGCGTTGATAGCAATCCCGCCGTGCTGCAACTGGCCCAGGCACGTGCCCAGGAGGCCGGCTTCGGGCATGTCTCCTTTCAGGCAGAAGATATCCGCAACTTGATGCTGGACCAGGAATTCGATGCCATCGTGGGGCGCGCTCGTCTTGCAGTATCTGCCCGAACGCGCCGCCATCCTGCACCGCCTGACGCAGCACCTGCGGCCTGGCGGGGTTGTTGCCTTCCAGGAGTATGACCTTACCACTGATTCCAGCCTCTTCTATCCGCCTTCCCCGCTCTGGCAGCGCGCATGGAACTGGGTCACCCAGGCGTTCCAGGGGGCCGGGGCCGAGCTTCAGATGGGGCTCAAGCTCTACGAAACCTTTCTAGAAGCGGGGCTACCTGGACCACAGATGCGGTATGAGGCCGTCCTGGCAGGCGGACCAGAATCCCCAGTCTACGAGTTGTGTGCTAACGTGGTGCGCGCCCTGCTGCCAGTGCTCGTGAAGTTGGGTATCGCCACCGAAGAGGAGGTAGAGATTGAGACTCTGGAGGACCGCCTTCGCGCGGAGATCGTCGACCACCAGGGGGTGGCGCGATCACCTGCGCTCGTCTCCGCCTGGGTTCGTAAATCATAGAAGGAGCTGTTGCGA
>JAFMRP010001733.1 GCA_017354095.1 Ktedonobacteraceae bacterium | reverse complement strand
ATTATCACCAGCCAGCAAAACGAAATCACCAGCTTACGCAACTGGCGCCACCAATGGTATCCTCATCTCGCTCCCACTAGTGGCATGCACATGCCAATGGGCGATATGATGATCTCGCACGACATGAGCAAACCTTTCGACCTACGCTTCCTGAACGCGATGATCTCTCATCACCAGGGAGCCGTTGACATGGCCAGAGAGGCCCAGACCACAGCCACGCATCGCGAGATCCTCAATCTCGCTTGCTCCATCATCACGGGACAAGCCCGTGAAATCAACGATATGAAGCAGTGGAAAAAACAATGGTATGGATCAACATCATAACCCACAATACTGGGGAAGGATCCCCTTCCCTACCAACCCGCACTCCACCTCTTCCACAACACATATCAACCTTCCGAATTTCACGCCCCCCCATCCTTTTACAAAACCTTAACGCTAGCAAAAAATATTTGACGCATTGGCTCCAGCGAAATGACAATCCCTTCAGAAACAGCGAAAAATGGTGCAAAACACCAATATATCTGATATAGTGGTAAAACACAAAGGGAAAAGCACCCAAAACCGCCGCATGAATGGTGGAAGAAATGTTGCGAGGTCAGATGAAAGCGGATATCCAATGGCAGCCAATCAATATATCAACGGTATTGGCCGCCCTGTTCAATGAGTTCAGTGCTATCACCAGCTATCATACCCTGCGTGACAATCTACCCGGGCGACTGGCGCACCTGCTCAGATGCCGCTGCGTGCTGCTCTACCAGCGCAGCGGCGACACACTCCAATTCGCCGCCGGCTCTTTCGAGGACCAGCCGGGCTGGTCCTCCGCTCTCCTCGCGGTCGCGCACATCAATCCCATCAGCCTGAACAGCGATCTGCCCGAGGCTCGCGCCTGGCGTGAACAGCACTGTGTCAGCGCACCGGCCACGCAGCCAACGCTCGGCGCCGCTCCCCTTATGTATCGCCAGCGCGCTATCGGCGTACTGGTTGCCATACGCGAAGAAACGACCAGTGGCCAGCTATCTATCTGGCGAGAGGAAGAACTATCCGCCCTGGATACCATCGCGGGCGCGATCGCGCTGCTGCTGGAGAACGTGCGCCTGCAGGAACTCGATCGCGAACGCATCCATGAACTGGCCCTGCTCAACAGCATTAGCAGCCAGGTGAATTGTTCGCTCTACGACCTGGAACGACTGCGCAGCGTTGTGTTGCAGCGCACACGCGAGATCGCCACCGTCGACACCTGCGCCCTACTGCAGCACCCTTCCGAGCCCACAGCTGATGAGTGGGTAAAGCCCGAGCTCGGTGAACTGCTCTTTAACTACTTCCAGATGTACAAAACCCCGATACCTCTGGTCGTAGAACGGCCCGGCGATAATCCACGCGCGGTCGAGGTGCTCAAGCTCCTGCCGGGCAATCTCAAAACGTTTTTTGCCTATCCCCTGCTCAGGGGCCAGGTTGTCGAGGCTCAGGGTAGCTCTTTGTTGCGCTCAGGCCGGTCTGGCGGGCAGGAACGCGTGCGCAAAGTGCTGGGCATA
>JAFMRP010000486.1 GCA_017354095.1 Ktedonobacteraceae bacterium | reverse complement strand
GCCAAAGGAGCGTCCAACAGTTGCCAGGTTCCCCTTATTGTAATAGCGGAATGGTGTCCTATCCCCTGTACCGCTGATACGTTGCTGGATGGCTCTGGCGACGTATGTTCCCTGCTGCATGGCAACCGGAGCAACGCCGGGCAGCGCTTTGCCATCCTGCATGCAACTGGCAGTGTCACCAACCACAAAAACGTTGGCATGGCCAGGCAGCGACAGATCGTCGTTCACTTTGACGCGTCCCGCCCGGTCGGTTTCGGCATCGAGCCATTGACCAGCCGCTGAGGCGGCGACTCCAGCCGTCCAGATGACATTGCGCGTTGGCAGACGCTTACCGCTAATTGTGACACCCTCGGCGTCGATACTCTCCACTGGCGCGCCAGTACGTACCTCTACACCCAGACGATTCAATGCGCGCCGGGCCTGCTCGGCCAGTTTTTCGGGAAAGGCACCCAGGATGCGTGGCAGGGCTTCGACAAGGATAATGCGGGTCGAGCGCGGGTCAATATGCCTGAAGTCGGAGGCCAGCGCGACGTGCGCCAGCTCAGCGATTGCTCCGGCCATCTCAACACCGGTCGGACCACCTCCGACCAGCACAAATGTGAGCAGCGCCTCCACTCGCTCGGGATCAGTCTCCATCTCGGCTGCCTCGAATGCCATGAGAATTCGCCGCCGCAGCAAGGTGGCATCAACGATGGATTTCAGGCCGGGCGCGTAGGGTTCCCATTCGTCGTGCCCGAAGTAGCTGTGCCGGGCTCCGGTCGCTACCACCAGGTAATCATAGGGAACCGTTCGATCTCGCATCAGTACCTGCTGCCGCTGCAGATCTATACCCATTACCTCTTCCATTAATACGGCAGTGTTTTTTTGCTTTCTGAGGATATGACGAATGGGCGCGGAGATGTCAGCCGGCGATAGACCTGCTGTGGCGACCTGGTACAGCAGTGGCTGGAATACATGATGATTATTACGGTCGATCACAGTTACGTCGACAGGCGCATGGCTGAGCGCCTTGGCAGCTCGCAAACCACCAAAACCTGCTCCAATGATGACTACTCGCGGCCTGGCTCCCCGCTCCAGTGGCTCCTCCGCGCCTCTCTCGCTTTGTACTATACTCATCAATATCCTTCCTCTCTCCCTCAAGGAAACTCGCTCTATCTTTAACCATGTGTATTTTTTACACTAATAGAATTTTAGCACACTGGAATCGCTTTTACCAATGTTCCCCATCGAAGCGTTCACCAGCCTCGCTATCTTTTGACGCTCCGCTCGTTGCTTGCTGTGCTTTCGTGGTGCAGGCGGTCCAGCGCCGTCACATAGTAGGTGTAGGTTTTGCCAGCCTGCGCGGTGGTGTCAATGAGCGATTGCTGTACCTGCTCGCTGCGTTTACGCACGGTTGCCAGCAGATATGGCGCGTTCGCGGCATGGGGGGTGTGTTGTCCCTGCTCGCCTTCGAGGCGGTAGATGGCATAGTAAGCGGTTGTGTTCTGAGGACGATCCTCCCAGCGCAGCTCCACACCCTGCGTGGTGGCTTGTGCCTGGTTGAGCGTGACGCTCTGAGGCGCGCTGCCGCCAAGCCAGGGCATCTCTGGAATGAGCACTGGCTGCTTATAAATGTCATCGCTGAGACGATCTTTGATGCCCAGTGGATTGTTGAGCAGGCTTTTCATGCTGAAGAAGATGCTACCTTTGATCGCGCTATACTGGAGGTTGAGCTTGAGCTGGTTGGGCATCTCTCCGGGGTTGTCCCAGGCGGCGTTATCTGCGTGGATTTTGTAAGCACCCTGGCCGATGTACAGGTGTACGCGCTGCTTGGCGACCTCTTTCGACCACCAGTCAACCAGCTTGTCGTACGCGGCGGCTGCGAGACCGATATTCCAGTAGATCTGTGGCGCAATATAGTCGAGCCAGCCGTTCCTGATCCAGGTGCGCGTGTCGGCGTAGAGGTCGTCATAGTTCTGCGCTCCGGCCTTCGTGTCAGAGCCGCTTGGATCGGTGGCTTTGTTGCGCCAGACGCCGAAGGGACTGATGCCCAGCTTGACATAGGGCTTGACCCGTTTGATGGCGCTTGCCAGCTCCTGGATTAACCGGTTGACGTTGTCGCGCCGCCAGTCGCCTTTGTTGGCGAATTTTCCCACGCCGTAGCGCTGCCAGGCGGCCTCGTCTGGGAAGTCTTTACCGGCGACGGGGTAGGGATAGAAATAGTCATCCATGTGTACAGCGTCGATGTCGTAGCGCTGCACAACTTCTAGAATACTGGCGATGATAAATTCCCTGGCTTCAGGCAGACCTGGATTGTAGTAGAGCCTGCCCCCATAGCTGATCAGCCAGTCGGGATGCTGGTGCGCCGGATGGCTGGCGGAGAGTTTGTCGGGATTGCTCTGCATGCTGACCCGGTAGGGATTGAACCAGGCGTGAAACTCGATGTTGCGCTTGTGCGTCTCTTCCAGCATAAAGGCGAGCGGATCATAGCCAGGATCTCGCCCCTGCACTCCCGTTAGATATTCGGACCACGGGCCGTATTGTGAGGGATAGAAGGCGTCCGCGGTTGGCTTGATCTGCGCGACAAGAGCGTTCATATGCATGCTCTGCAACGCATCAAGCAGGTGAAGAAACTCCTGTTTCTGTGCTGCAACCGCTAGCCCTGGCCTGGAGGGCCAATCGACATTGACGACGGTGGCGATCCAGACCGCTCGCAACTGGCGGTTTGGCCACTGCGCTACACCCGGAGTATTGCTCATTGTCGCCTGCGTGAAAAGCGAACAGCCCGGCAGCGCGACTAGTGCCGCGCCAGCTCCAAGCACTATCACATCACGTCGCGTAAACCTTCGAAATAATACCATCTCTGCAAACCTCCCTTACCAGCAGAACGAATGCCACTATTATAGCAGAGATGGTACACAAATGCTTTATCCAACCAGCACGCTTCTGGCGTCGCGCGCTTTGTCCGCCAGAGCGCTCAGCAGCGCTCTCATCTGCTGGCGTGTGGCCTCGTCGGCCAGGTTGCCGGCGTCGTCGAAGGCTTCGCGCCCGGCGTAAAGCTCTGGCCCTTCCAGCACCTCGGCGCCGTAGCGAGCAAGTAACTGGCGCAGCAGCGGCTGACCAGCCTGCGCCTCTGCCTGGCGACCAAAGCCCATCACTGCCGTCAGTTTGCCGTCCAGTACGGCTGGACCAGCCCAGTTGAGCGCACTTTTCAACGCGTTCGAGATCAAACTTTTATACTCGGGCGTCACGATCAAAATGGCATCCGCCTGCTCCAGACGAGCCACAAAATCACGTGTGCTCTCGTCCTCGCTCACATCCCCGCTATAGCAGGGCAGATCGGCGATCGATAGAATCTCCAGTTCGGCGTTCTGGGGTAACAGTTCCTGGGCAACACGCAACGCGGCTTTATTGTACGACTCGTCGCGCAAGCATCCACTAAAACCGACGATGCGGATTTTCTGTGACATTGGTATTGTGCTCCTTAAGCGATAAAAACAAACATTTCCGGGAACTTATACGTCAATATAAACTTTTTTCTGCGCTTCCATTGCAGACCGCCACGAATTTGACGAACAGACACGCAGCACCCTCCCTTGTGGGGCTGGTCTGTTTCGTGCGCACAACAAAAAAGGCCTGGCAGGCCTCTGGGTCTCCTCTCGTGGGGCAAAGCGGCTACATTGCCGTGGTAGGACTGCAGGAAGCGGCTCAGCAGGGCATAACCATCGATTGCTTCGCATGGATAACTACCAGCTGTACCGGCGAGAAGTATACCATATAGTGATAAAAATAGCAAAAATAGCAAAGTTTTAGTACCGTGTCATATCCTGGCGAAGATAGAAACCTCCCCACTGCAGCTTTCCTTAAACTACGCCAGCATCTCCGCCCGCTCACGGCTTATCTCCCAGCGTAACGCTTCGCCTGCCAGGTAGCGCCGCAACTCATCGACCATCAGGCGCCCCATGCGCCGGCATTCGTCCCCCTGCGAACCGGCGATATGCGGTGTTACTATGACGTTGGGCAGCGTATAAAGCGCCGATTCGGCTGCTGGCGGCTCGGGATTGGTGACATCAAGTACGGCCTGCAGGTCGGGACGCTGCTGCAATACAGCGATCATCTCTTCTTCATGCACAATCGCCCCCCGCGAGGTGTTGATAAAGGTGGACCATGGCTTCATCGATGAGAAGTACTGGCGCCCAATCATCCCGCGCGTGCTGTCCAGCAGCGGCGTATGCAGCGAGACAACATCAGCACTGGCGAAAAGCTCCTCCAGCGAGACTAGCCGTACCCCCATCTCACGCGCTTCCTCCGCGCTGACAAAAGGATCATACGCAATGACGTTGAGATCGAATGGACGCAATCGCTCACATACCAGACGACCTACCATACCAAGCGAGACGATGCCAACTGTACTGCCATAAGCGCCGGGCATGTGTCTACGCTCCGGGTAGTGCCGCAACTGGCGCACCGTCGACGCAAAACGCCAGCCATGCTTTAAGGAGAAAAGAATGGCCGCGAGCGTGTATTCGGAAACAGGCACCGCGTTCGCTGCGTAACTGCTGCAGATACGAATGCCCCGCTCCCACAGCGCATCCGTCACAAAATAGCGCACAGAACCAGCACCATAAAAAACCATCGAGAGACGCGGTGCATGCTTCAACAGGGCTTCATCCAACGGGACCATACCCCAACCCGAAAAAATAACATCAGCCTCCGCTAGCAGCTCAGGCCGCTCTCGCAGCGATTCCTCCGTCTGCTGTTCAGTATATATATCAACCAGTTCTGCGATATCAGACCGTTCCTCCGGCCCGTAGATTTTATCATAAGCGTCGGTTCGCAGAACATAAAGACCTTTGAGACGCTGCATAGCACTTCCCTCAAATAGAAAAGAAATAGTTTTCTAAGCTTTTCTTCAGTTTAACAAATCTTTTTGCCATCGTCAAACAAA
>JAFMRP010001732.1 GCA_017354095.1 Ktedonobacteraceae bacterium | reverse complement strand
GCGCTGGCCGTGCATGCACGCTCGCTTGAAACCCTGGACCTGCTCGGCATAGCCGATGCCTTCATCAAGCGCGGCTATACCGCTCCTGGCTTCAATTTGAGCGTGGATAGCCGCCGGCCGATAGCCATACAGCTCTATCGCCTGGATACGCGCTTCCCCTATATCCTCATTCTCCCTCAAAGCGAGACTGAGGCAATCCTGGAAGGACATTTGCGAACTCAGGATGGAAGCGTCGAGCGCAATGTTACTCTCCAGAGCGTTGCCCAACAGGATGATGGCGTGACCGCCCGGGTGAGCGATGCCTTTGGCACAGAACAAACGATCCGGGCACGCTACCTGATCGACTGCGAAGGCGCTCAAAGCACCATCCGCCACTCTCTGAATGTGTCCTATATCGGCGGAAAATATCAGGGCGTCGCCTTCCTGGCGGATGTGAAAATCGAGGGCAACCTGCCCCGGGGCTACATCAGCAACTTCTCCTCGTCACGCGGCTTCACACTCTTCCTGCCCTTCCGCGACGACTATGTGCGCGTGATCGGGCTCGATTTCAGTAAGCAGCATGTACCCGCCTCAGAGCCCCTTGAGTTGTCCGATCTGCAAGAAACCATTAATGCCATCGTGCCAATGCCTATCACGTTGCGCGAACCACGCTGGCTTACTCGCTTCGAGGCACCGCATCGCGTGCTGGATCGCTATCGCGTCGACCGCGTCTTTTTTGCCGGCGATGCCGCTCACCTGTTCATTCCTGCCGGAGGCCAGGGCATGAATACCGGCCTTCAGGATGCCTGTAACCTGGCCTGGAAACTGGCCCTGGTCTGTCGCGACCTGGCCCCAGAAAGCCTGCTCGACTCCTATCATGAGGAGCGCCACGCCGTTGGCATGCAGGCAATGCACTTCTCAGATCGGCTGTTTGCCTTTGTTCGGCGTATGGCGGATCAGCCCCGCTTCAAGCAGATAGCACAAAATATCATGCGCGTGCTCATGCCTCTGCCGCCAACTCAGAATCTCCTGGGGGGCGCTCTTTCCCAAATCTCGTTACACTATCGCCATACAAAGCTCTCTCTGAGCCAGCAAACTCAGAACCTTCCGCGCCACGCGAAACATGCCGGCGATCGCGTACCAGACCTGGAACTGGCCGAGCTTGAAGAGCCCGCCGTACGGCTCTACGAACTGTTGCGCGCTCCTGCCTATACGCTGTTCTTCTACATCTCTCCTCAGAGCCCGCCAGAGGAACATGACCGGTTCATCGATCTGGCCCGGCAGGTACAGCACTCCTGGCCGGAACAGATCCATACCTACCTGGTGCTGGAGGAGGGACTACCCTCAGATGATATCGATATTCCTGTGTTAATCGATGTCAGGCGCCAGTTCCACACCAAACTCGGTGCCGAGCATGGCAGCCTGCTGCTGGTGCGACCAGATGGCTACCTGGCCTTCCATTCACGCGCCAGCGATGCGCAGCACTTACATACCCTGCTTGGCCCCTGGACAACACCAGCTCTGGCTCGTGTATAACCGTGCGTAATGCCTCGTACAG
>JAFMRP010001731.1 GCA_017354095.1 Ktedonobacteraceae bacterium | reverse complement strand
GGACTCCCCAGGCTCTTGCCAAGCGTACAAGACGTGGGCGGCTCGCGGCCAGGGTCTCTTCCAGGCGTAGCACGAGAGCCTCAGTGACGTACTCTTGATGAGGTACATGAGCGTCCTGGAGCACCTGTCCTCTTAACATGGACGGATCTCTTGGGAACGAGGTCGTCTCAGATATTCGTTTCATCTGCTCAACTCCACTCCTTTCACCTGTATGTCATCATTGTGGCACAAAACCCTACACCAATTTTTGGAAAGCAGAGTGCATTGAGGCTGGCAAGACCCATGATCACCATGACGTACAATCCGCCAGAAGGAGCAGAGAGGGAGCGAAAGGAGAAGGCACACTTACGAAGTGCGAGGAGCATCATTTCCATGCTCCTCTTGTCGAACCCGCTGACGGACTTGCTCGACAAACGTTTTGTAGGGTTCTAACTCCGCCAGTTTGGCCTCTAATTCTACGACGCGTGCATCACGCTGCAAACAGGCATCAGCTAGATTCACCAGTCCCACGAGTTGCGCAACGAGTTAATCCCATCCGTAAAATTCCCATCTTTGAACCTACGTGACCGCAATCGATCATGTTTGCCATAGAAATCTCTTCTTTTCAGAGCGCCTCGCCCCATCTGCTCTTGACAGCATCTCTCGTTTTCTGCTATGTTTGACATAGCAACAAACTTTGTCAATATGACAAAATGAGGAAACAAGTGAATCAGAACCCATCCGACCAGCCGGAGCGCGTGCAACTCATCTTAGATGCCGCAGCGGAACTGCTCCTGCGGCATGGATATAACAAAACCACCATGAGCGATGTGGCCGATGCGGTCGGGTTACATCGTGGCCTGGTCTATCTTCATTTCCCCTCAAAGGATGCTCTGGTCGAAGCCCTCATCGTTCGTGAATTGAGCAAGTATGGAGCCATGTGGAGTGCCCATCTCGAAGCTGATCCTTTGGGAGGAACCGTTGCGAGTGTGTATCGCGGTGTACTGTATGCCCTCAAGCAGGCCCCCCTGATGGCAGCGATTCACACCCGAGACCGGGGAGTGTTCGGGAAATATCTTCACAAACCAAACACTATTTTTGCTCGCTTGCCCGCCACCAGTCCCACCTATGCGGTTCTCCGGGCCATGCAAGAGGCGGGGGCGGTCCGTCAAGGCAGCCATCTCAAAGCGGTGGCGTTCATTCTGGATACGCTCACGCCTGCCGTCTTGGAGACGTTCACTTCTTCTCTGCGAGGAGAACAGCGTTCGGACTCCACGCCTGCAGACCAACCGTCCTACGATGAGTTGATGGAAACGATCGCCGAGATGCTTGAGCACATCTTAACGCCTGCGGAGGGGGCCAATCTTGACGCAGGCAAAACCGTCCTGCGTCAGGGCCTCGATGAGGCGCGCGCGCATTTTACGGAAGAGATGGAACACCACCAGAAAGGGAACAGCCAATGACACTGATGAGTCGCCTGGTTGCCAGGCTCTTGAAACTGCCTCCAGCGGAAACCTACGAGGTCGATGTCCAGAAGAATATGCCGATCCCGATGCCAGA
>JAFMRP010000485.1 GCA_017354095.1 Ktedonobacteraceae bacterium | reverse complement strand
ATGGATTCAGTTGGGTTTGCATAGTTCCTTCCTTCCAGTGAGCATTTATCACTCACCCGATTTTTATACTCCTGTTTCCGCAAGGTAGAATGCCATATGGAAACAGTATAGGAGAAGCTGCGCAGAAAAACTTCTCGAATCTTGCCGAATTTTTGTTCTATTCCTGGAGCATACGTCTTCGCTTGAGATGTATGCTATACTAAACTTCAATGCAGGCATTCACATCTCCTGCTACGTACTTCCAGAAACGCGTGTCGGTCGAGCACCTCAACACTCGGAACCCCCTGTCAGACTCAACTCGGCTGAGTACACCATTCTCAAGAGGGGCGGTTCTTCGAGAAGAAAGAATCATATGACACAGAACGCACAAACTTTCTCGTCAGTCATGTGTCGCGGATTATGGGTCTTGTCTGAAAGCCCCATCACGATTCCCCAGAAGGCACAATGGGAACACGTCAGCGTTGAAGAGCATCACTCGCAGCCCCCTTGCGCCTGCGAAACGGTCTTTTTGCACCATAGGATCTATATCGCCCTCAAAGACGTGGTGATGCAAAGACGGCTCGATTCAGGCCCTCTCGCTAGTTACACACTCCGACCAGGAGATCTGTTCGTTTCTCTCGCCAATACGCCCGAATGGCGGCGTCAGAACGACTTCAATGATCACGTTCTGGTATATCTGGAGCCAGCTTTGTTTACCCAGATGGCGGAAGCACCTGCCTTGAACCATGCGTTCGATCTGCTCAGACGAGAGCAGGTCATCCAGGACCCGTTGCTGTTTCAGCTCGGTCTGGCACTGCGCGCAGAAATCAAGAACAGCGCCGCACGCTTTTCTGCTGTCTACTCCCAGGAACTGGCCCACGCCTTTACAGCGCATCTGCTGAAACGCTATGCAGGATGGGAGCCACAAGATACCCTCCCTGACAGGCGCCTCTCAACCGTCAATATGCGGCAAGTCACCGACTATATTCATGATCATCTCTCCGAGCCGTTGACGCTGCCTGCTCTGGCGGCGCTGGTTGGCTTGAGCCCTTATTACTTTGCGCGCCGATTTAAACAGACCACGGGTCTTTCGCCTCATCAATACATTCTTGCCAGGCGCATTGAGCAGGCCAGGCACCTGCTGCTCAATGGAGAGCCCCTGGCGCAGATTACAAGGCAACTCGGCTTTGCCGATCAGAGCCACTTGAGCCGTTCTTTCAAACGAGTCACTGGCCTCTCTCCCCAGGCCTTTCGAGAGGAACACCGCAAGAATATTCCAAAGTAGCGCACATTTGTCCATAGGCTCGTCCTCATTTTCTTGCTAGAATGTTCACGAGCAAGAAAATGAAACGCTATTTTGTAGAGAAACGAGGAAATGATGCGATACAAACTTTTTGGTCACAGCGGCTTACGCGTCTCAGAACTGTGTTTAGGGACCATGACCTTCGGCGAGGAATGGGGGTATGGCGCGTCCAGAGAGGTCAGTCATCAGATCTTTGAAACATTTCTGCAAGCCGGGGGCAATTTTGTCGATACTGCCAACCTGTACACCAATGGAACCAGCGAACGCTATCTCGGGGAGTTTGTGCAAGCCGAACGTGAACACCTGGTCCTCGCGACCAAATATACCATGGCCGCCCCTGGACGTGATCCCAATGCCGCCGGCAATCAGCGCAAGAATCTGGTGCAATCCCTTGAGGCGAGCCTGAAACGGCTTGGGACCGATTACATCGATCTGTATATGGTGCACCAGTGGGACGTTCTCACACCTATCGAAGAGATGGTGCAGGCGCTCAGCGATGTCGTTCGTGCGGGGAAAGTACTCTACGTGGGCATCTCCAATACGCCCGCCTGGGTTATCTCACGCGCCAATACGCTCGCAGAACTGCGTGGATGGACAGCCTTCACCGGGATTCAAGTGGAATATAGCCTCATTGAGCGCACCGCTGAACGGGAATTATTGCCAATGGCGCGCTCGCTCGATCTGGCCGTCACGGTCTGGTCTCCCCTGGCCAGTGGAATACTGACCGGCAAGTACAACCAGGGGCAAGGCAGCGGACGACAGGGGCTGGCATCGCCAAGTGAACGCAATCTGACCATTGCCGCTGAAGTCGTCAAGATTGCCCAGGAACGTGGGTGCTCTCCCTCCCAGGTGGCCCTTTCCTGGGTCCGCCAGCAGCCAGGGGTCGTCATTCCGGTTCTGGGCGCGCGAACCGCTGCCCAATTGGAAGAGAACCTGCGCTGTTTACAGGTCACGCTCACCGAAGAGGAAATGCGCCGTTTAGATGCGGTCAGTCAGATCGATCTGGGGTATCCCCACACCTATCTCCAACCAACGGACCCTCACAACATGGCCTATGGAGGCATGTTTGACCAGATTGACGTGCATCGCGGCATGGAGTCTATCCCCAATCCTTAAAGGTCAGACCAAATCGTCCCAGAAGGCGAGGCCCGCAAAATAGCCCTGCAGTGGTATGTCTCTTTCGGGTATAGCCCGGGGCGTTAGTAATCCTCTTGGGAGTGCATTCTTGTCTGTTTCGATGAGTTTGCCTCCCTGCTTTTTGCGCAAAGACGGCATCACTGCCAGGTGCTTGCCTCCTTGAGCATGGAAACGATTAAACGCCAGCAGTACGTGGCAATCTCTTTGGGTGGATACGGCCTTCCCTGCTCAAGCCACCAGGTGACGGTGTCGATGAGCAGGGCATCAATGAGCGCTGGCACATACTCTCCGGCACTCATGTAGCTGGCGACTGCTCGCCTCCCGTTAACCGTGGAGGCACTTTTCCGCTCGTGCTCGCTCCTCATCTCGGACAGGTAGGAGCGCATTTTCGTCGCGAACCAGGGACTTCCCTTCCCACTCAGCAGGATACGATAGAGCCGTTCATATTCGGCGAAATGCTCGAAGAGCTTCACCCATCGCTCTGGAGTAGGCGCGTTTATCAGGTCGAGGTGGCTGAGAGAATCATGGGAACGACGGCCAACATCGCTCAGCAAGATCTGCATGGCCTCCTCGAAGACCTGCTCAACCAGGTCGTATTTATCCCGATAATAGCGATAGAACGCCGACCGGCTGACCATCGCACGTTCAGCGATCTCCCCTACGGTCAGAGCATCAAAACCGCGTTCTTCAATCAACTCCAGCAAAGCCTCTCGCAAGAGCTTGCGCGTGCGTCTCGCGCGCAAATCGGCGGAGTTTTGAGACATTTTTTGCTCCGTGTCCTGTCTAAGACAAATCTCCCAGATTGATGCTTGTTTCCAGCTCTGGGCCAGATTACACTTTGGGTAGGACACATTGTCCTATAGCAAACATTGTGTCACGAATTAAAACTCTCGTCAAAAAAAGAGCAGAGTAGTGAACTGCCTGTCTCTATTGAAAAGCTCATGAGAGAACACAGCAAGGAGATTTCTAAGATGCATATTGTGCAAGCCCGTCAGTTTGGTCCACCAGAAGTGTTACAGATCGAAAAGACAGAAGAGCCACAGGCCGGACCCGGTCAGGTCATTATCGATGTTAAGGCGGCTGGTGTTGGCTTCGGAGATACGCTTATACGGAGCGGAAAGTATCCATTCCCGCTCCCGTTTGTGCCCGGGTGGGAAGTGGGTGGTCTGATTACAAAGGTGGGACCAGGCGGAGACCGCTCGCTGATAGGACGGCCCGTCGTTGCGCGCCTCACCTCTGGTGGGGGCTATGCGCAGCAGGTAGCGGTTGATGCCGCTGCGTTCCTGCATATTCCACCCGGACTGTCTATCGAACAGGCGATAGGAGTGTACCTGGCGGGACAAACAGCCGCCAGCCTGCTCAAGACGGTCCCCATTATCGGGGGTGAGGTCGTGCTCATCACGGCGGCGGCTGGCAGCGTCGGGTCGCTATTAGTCCAGCTGGCAAAAGCGGCAGGCGCGGGCACGGTGATTGGCGCGGCGCGAGGAAAGGAAAAGCTCAATGCGGTTTCCAGGCTCGGTGCTGATATAGCCATCGACTACGGCGAGGACGGCTGGGTAGAGCAGGTGCGCGAGGTTACAGGAGGCAAAGGGGCTGATGTCGTGATAGATTCCGTAGGAGGAGCCATCGGGCAGCAGGCTTTAGAACTAACGGCCAGCGGTCATGGCCGCCTGGCGATGTTCGGGGCGTCCTCTGGCAGCGGGATAACGATAGAAACACTGGGGCTGGCAAGGCGCGGTGTCACAGTGATCGGCGCTCTGGGCATGATGCTGGCGATGACGGAGCAGCAGACGCGCGCCAACGCCGAGTTCGTGCTGGCCGAGGCTGCAGCTGGGCGGCTGACCGCCGTGATTGGGCAGACCTATCCGCTCGAACGCGCCGCTGAGGCCCATACGGCCCTGGAAGCGCGTCAGACGATTGGCAAAGTACTGCTGATCCCTTGAACATCCTGGTTTTCCACCACAAAAGCAAGATGTTCACCCGGGACACCCTTGACAGATAATATTAGGGCATGCTAATATCTGATCAAATTACTAGGATATTAGCATACCCTAATGTTGTGGTGAATGACGAACTCTCATCGCAAACCCTCTGCTCCTCCGCACGGTTTGCCACATGGGAACGTTTGTCGCGTTGACCTGTTGTCCATATTTCTGGTTAGAGAAAGGCTGAGAAAAGCAATGAACACGATCACACCGTCCCGGCGCCGCTGGTTCGCATGGAGCACGCGCGAGATTCTGCTTATTGCCGCTATTGGAGTTGTCTTTGGTTTGTTGATGGCTGCCTCCTTGTATGCGTTTGCTGTCACCGTTGCCTTCGGCCCTGTCGTGGGTTGGGCATGGATTGGCTTTTATCTGCTTCCCTCGTTTTTTGTGGGCTATATCATGCGCAGGCCAACTTCAGCTCTTCTGGTGGCGATCCTCTATAGCCTGGTGATGCTTCTGTTCTCGCCCTATGGACCGCTGATTCTGATTAATTGTGCCTTCTATGCCGTCTCCGGCGAATTGGCGCTGCTCC
>JAFMRP010001730.1 GCA_017354095.1 Ktedonobacteraceae bacterium | reverse complement strand
GGGCGCGAACGTACAGGGGCAATCTGTTACGCGGTAGGCTGGACACAGCAATCAAAGGGCGTGCAGATTATTCGCGCGGCCGCCATCGTGCAGCTCTTGCTAGGCAATGTCGGGCGACCGGGAGGTGGCGTTATGGCGCTGCGCGGTCATGCCTCTATTCAGGGCTCGACGGACGTGCCAACGCTCTATGACTTGCTTTCTGGCTATATGACACAGCCAGCCGCGATGCTGGCACCTGCGAACGCACCTTCGCAGCAAACGCTGCAGGAATACATCAACACAGCAGGTATGAAGACCGGCTGGTGGTCCAACTTCCCGGCCTATATCGTGAGCCTGCTCAAAGCCTGGTACGGCGAGGCCAGTATCGCAGAGAATGACTACGGTTATAGCTGGCTGCCCAAAATAACAGGTGATCACTCTCACCTGGTCACCAGCTACGCGATGCTGGATGGCAAAGTGAAGGGCTACTTCCTCTTTGGGCAGAATCCTTCCGCCGGCAGCACCAACTCGCGCATGCAGCGTAAGGCGCTGGAGCAGCTGGACTGGATGGTGGTGCGTGATCTGTATGAGGTGGAGTCGACGACCTTCTGGTACAAAGGCACAGAGCCGGTTGATCCCGGCAAGGTCAAAACAGAAGTCTTCCTGCTGCCCGCTGCCGCCTCGACCGAGAAAGAGGGAAGCTTTACCAACACGCAGCGGCTCTTGCAGTGGCGCGATAAGGCGGTTGATCCACCGGGCGATGCACGCTCGGATCTGTGGTTTGTCTATCACCTGGGCAAGAGGCTAAAAGAGCTCTATGCCGAGAGCCAGGAAGAGAAAGATCGGCCCATCCAGGCCCTGACCTGGGATTATGAGCCGACCGAACCGGAACCTGGTTCACGTATCGTCGATGAGCCAGATATCATGCTGGTTCTCAAGGAGATCAACGGTTACACCGTGCGTCAAGCTGGTGAGCAGCGAGAACTCACACTGCGCGAAGGTACGCATGTGCCTGGATTCGCGGCACTCAAGGCCGATGGCAGCACGGCCTGTGGTTCCTGGATCTATAGCGGCGTCTATCCTGAACCAGGCAATAATCGCGCCGCCTCGCGTATCGCTGATGGCTATACGAATCTGCAGTGGGGTTATTCGTGGCCAGCGAACCGGCGCATCCTGTACAACCGTGCTTCCGCCGATCCACAGGGCCGGCCCTGGTCGGAGCGTAAAAGGTATGTCTGGTGGGATGAGGAGCAGAAGAAGTGGACAGGCTATGACATACCAGACTTCCCGGTCAATAAAGCGCCTGACTATACGCCGCCACCTGGAGCGCAGGGAATGGATGCCATTGCGGGCAGCGATCCCTTTATCATGAAACCGGATGGCCGGGGATGGCTTTTTGTGCCCAAAGGGCTGAAGGATGGTCCTCTGCCCACGCATTATGAAGCAGCGGAATCTCCGGTAGCCAACGCGCTCTATCGCCAGCAGAGTAACCCGGTCGCGAAATACTATCGTGAGCGCAAGGATAATCCGCTGGCAGCGGTTGGCGACGAGCATTATCCCA
>JAFMRP010000484.1 GCA_017354095.1 Ktedonobacteraceae bacterium | reverse complement strand
AATGCCCACAGAGCTACAGAACGCCCAGGACGACTTCCTGCGCGAGCAGGGAGGCGAGTTCGGCGCCACGACCGGGCGCCCTCGCCGCATTGGCTGGTTCGACACCGTCGTCACGCGCTACGTCTGCGAGCTAAACGGCTGCACCGCTCTGGCCCTGACCAAGTTGGACATTCTGGATAGCCTGTCAGAAATCCCCGTCTGTGTCGCCTACAAATTCAAAGGCGAACGCATCGATGAACTGCCCGACCCCTGCACACATGCCCAATGCGAGCCAGTATACGAGGTGCTGCCCGGCTGGCAAACTCCCACCCACGAGGCACGTCACATCAGCGACCTCCCCTACAATGCCCGCGCCTACATCGACCGGCTGGCCGAACTGGTACAAACACCCCTGCATAGTGTCGGAGTCGGCCCCCATCGACGCCAGACTCTGCTCATTAACGAATAACACACCCAACACCACCCACCTGCTGGCATCCTCACGCCAGAAGCATTTCTTCCCGTGTGACTACAGGAGAGGGCGCAAGCAACTGCCCGCGCCCTCTCTTCCCCACGTGAGGCCTACAAGGCCAAACGCAGGTGACAGCCTCAGGCATGCCAGAGCTTCACATTTTTAAACACCACATTCGTTGACGACTCATTATGCCGCGCATACACCGCATATCCCCCCTTGCCAGCACCAGAGTAAGCATGAGCCACCTTCTTCACGAACTGACCATTAAAGTAGAGATAGGTATAGCCACCCCTGATAATCAACGTCACTGTATTCGTACGATTGAGCCCCACCCGCAGCGCACTGCTCGTTCCAGACATGATCGCGGTACTCCCATCATACAGCACATAAGAACCATTCACTCGCACCTGGATGCGCGCATTATCGCTCACCGTCTGATCAAAAAATGACGGGCCACCACCATCAGTACCCGTTCCAGAGGTAATAACCATGTCCACCTGCATAGCAAAGCTGCTATACATAGGCACACCATCCGCCCGGCATATCAGCGAGGAAGCATCGTTCGGGACATAGACACCATAGCCTCCCTGCTCAAACGCGCACTTGCTCCCCTGCGAATATGTATAGAGAAACCATTTGCCACTATCTTGCGCGGCCAGAGATGAAGCATAAAAAGGTGTCGTACGCGTAATCTGCGTATAAAGACTCTGATTAGGATCAATGGTTGGAGTAGGCTTGATAGGCGTCGTGCCCGGTGTAGCTGTCGGAGCTACCTTGGTCGGCACCCGCGTTGCACCTGCCGTTGCAGTCGCTGTTGCAGAAGTGCTGGCTATTGCTGTGGCGGTCGCCCCATCATCAACGCCAGCAGTGGCCATGGGCGATGGCTCAACCACCAGGCTCTGATATAAAGATTGCATTGTGGCTCCTTGGGTCGTGATCGTTCCCCTGCTGTCCACGAGCGGCGTCGCACTACCCACCGCTTCATACTGCATGGCAGCATACACATGATTGCTCACCAGTGTTTGCAGCGCCTGATAAGTCCACGCACTCATAAATTCACTGTCAGAAATCTTGCCATCGCTAGCGCTGGCATCGGGAGCGTAATTCCATTCAGTAATCATCACAGGCAACTCTTTCCCCATCGCTTTTTGCGTTACCTGCCGCGCATCACTGATATGCTGGCTCCATACCCCCAGGCGCTGAATGCACTGATCTTTGGCCGCACTCGCATCGCACGCATACTCATGCCAGCTTATCGCATCCGGGAGCGGGCTCGCCTCCCGTAAAAAACCCTCCAGATAGTGAGCATCATAGCGATACGTCACCGGCCCCACAAACCTGGCTTGCGGAGCCTTCTGCTTAAGCATGGGTACCAGGCTGTTCCATGTCGCCACGTACTGTTCAACCGGCGTGGCGGACAGGTCCTCCTCATTGCCGATCTCATAGAAAACGATGCCAGCACCAAAGACCTGCCTCACGATCGCAACAACATGAGCTACCTGGTCCGTCAATCTACTGCCAAATATCCCCTGCACATCCACCAGCGGCTGCGCCCCCAGATCTTTGACCGTCTGCATAGCCTTCTGAATCGCGGCATCAGAAGCATCAACACGTATCGGAACACGAACAATGCCAGGGTGCATCCCACGCAGCACCGCGTAGGTACTATTCGAGGTAAAAACCTGGTTCTTCCGATCCATCAGGTCCAGATTGGTACCAAAGAGCAGCGGCGAAGCTCCAACCTTCACACCCGCCTGCGGAGTGCCCTTCCCGCCATGAGAAGCGGCAGGCTGAAGCAGGCCGAGCAGTAGCGAGATACCCAGACCAACCACCAGAAGTACTCCCAAAACTGCTCCTCCAATAATCAGTAGACGTTTGAGGTTGTCAGGCGATTGAAGCGGACTCAACATATCTCTCTCACTTTAATAGCTAGCTGCACTATCTCTTCCTTCCACATCATACTCCCTACTACCTGCCAGCACGCTCTTTCTAGTCAAAATGACCCATACTCATCACCCAACTTCACTGCTAACCACCTCATTCGACCCTCAGTTAATTAATCATGGCAAGTGAGGGTAGCTAAGCATAAATAATACAAATCTACTGCCAACTCTTACGACGCTATAGAAGCGAAATGAGGAGTGATCGCCTCACACTATAAGCTTCATCCTCAACGAGGCCATCCACGCCCAGACCAATCCTCCCCCCACAAATGTACAGAAAGCGGCAAGAGTGCAGCGCTCTTGCCTGCATATGCTATACTTACACATACAACACCGGAAAAGCGTATTGTTCAGTTCTCTCTATGCTCGCACAATGCAGTCCGGGTAATGCACACCAAAAAACCTGAAAAAGAGAAAGATACGCGCTTCCATCCTTCGCCCTGCGGGGTTTGGAATATCCTCCCCAGGCCACAAGACTGGGATATCCACACTGGAGGTTTTGATGAAGATCTATCGGGCGGAACAGATTCGCAATGTGGCACTCATTTCTCACGTTGGAGCAGGCAAAACATCCCTGGTAGACGCGGCATTATTTGACAGCGGCGCCGTAACACGTCAAGGTAGGGTTGACGAGGGAAATTCGATCTCCGACTTCGATCCCGATGAAATCAAACGGGGTATGTCCTTGAACGCTAAGGCTCTCCCGGTTGAATGGAAAGATCACAAAATTAATTTAATCGATACCCCCGGCTACGCCGACTTCATTGGTGAAGTAAAAGCAGGCCTCCGTGTGGCTGATGCAGCGCTCGTCGTCGTAACCGCCGAAAAAGGCGTTGAGGTAGGAACAGAACTTACCTGGCAATATGCCGACGAACGCCACCTCCCACGCATGGTGCTGATCAATAAACTGGATCGTGACAATACAAGCTTCGATCAAGCTCTCGAATCGCTGCGTGACCAGTTCGGCACGCGCGTCGTCCCATTACAGGTTCCCATCGGCGAGCAGGCAGGCTTCAAGGGCGTGGTTGATCTGGTGAAGCAAAAAGGCTATACCTTCGATGGTACCAGCGCGCAAGAAATAGCGATCCCCGCCGATCTGGCGGATCGCATCGGCAGCTATCGCGAACAGCTCGTTGAATCAGCAGTGGAAAGCAACGATGAGCTGATGGAGAAATTCCTGGAAGGCGAGGAGTTGAGCGAGGAAGAACTACACTCGCTGGTGAAACAGGGCACCGCCTCCGGCCAGCTGATCCCGGTTCTGTGCGCCTCGGCGGCCAAAAATATCGGGGTACAGACCACCCTGGATGCCATCGTCGATTACATACCCAGTGCTGCGGAATCTCTGCCAGAGGACGTGCAGGCGTTCGGCCAGGATCTGTCGCTGTTCGTCTTTAAAACAGCGGTGGCCCAGGTCGGAACGGTATCGACGTTCCGCGTCTATAGCGGCACGCTCAAATCCGATAGCCACGTGTCCAATATCGAGACGAAAGCCGATGAACGCATGGGCCAGCTGATCGTGCCCCGCGGCAAGATGCAGGAAACGACCACAGAAGTGCCCGCTGGCGATATCGGCGCGGTCGCCAAGCTCGCAAATACCCACACCAGCGATACACTGACCGACAATAAAGATGCCACAACCCCGCTGGAGCCAATTAACTTCCCTGCTCCCTGCTTTACAGTGGCGATCCATCCAAAAAGCCAGGCCGACCTGGACAAGATGGGCAATGCACTGGCCCGCATTGTGGAAGAGGATCGTACCCTGCGCGTCTCACGCGATCCTGAGACGGCGGAGACGCTGCTTTCGGGCATGGGCGAGGCCCATATCCAGATTACGCTCGAAAGCATTAAACGCAAGTTTTCGGTGGATCTGGAGGCGAGCGACCCCAATATCGCTTATCGCGAGACGATCCGTAAGAAGGCCCGCGCGAATGGTCGTCATAAACGCCAGAGCGGCGGCCACGGCCAGTTTGGCGATGTCTGGCTGGAGGTCGAGCCACTACCACGTGATAGCGAAGAGACCTTTGTCTTCGAAGATCGCATCGTGGGCGGCGTTGTTCCCGGACAGTTCATCCCCGGCGTTGAGAAGGGCGTGCGCGAATCACTCAAACGCGGCTTCATCTCCGGCCACCCCATGGTCTATGTGAAGGTCGGACTCTACGATGGTAAATACCATCCGGTAGACTCATCAGCACAGTCGTTTGAAATCGCGGCCTCACTAGGCATGCAGGAAGCCGTCCCACAGGCCAACCCGGTCCTTCTGGAACCAATCATGCACGTTGATATCACTATTCCCGAAAGCAATATGGGCGATGTGATGAGCGATATCAATACCAAACGTGGCCGCGTGCTGGGCATGGATACGCTGGAAAACGGCTTGCAGCGCATCACGGCCATGGTACCCCAGGCAGAGATGCTGCACTACGCGACCGACCTGCGCTCCATCACACAGGGCCGCGGCTCCTTTACCCAGGAGTTCGCCCAGTACGAAGAGGTTCCATCCAATATCCAGCAAGAACTGTTCGCCGCCTATACCAAGAAA
>JAFMRP010001729.1 GCA_017354095.1 Ktedonobacteraceae bacterium | reverse complement strand
CAACCTTTCTGCATCATGGCATATTGCGGTGTGCTAAGCAAGGCTGTCTGCGTATCCAGCAATGGTGTTCCCGGTCGGGGTAACGGTGAAAGAAAATCTTTCAAGGCCTGTTTCACCGCCTCACGCACCTCGGCAGGAGAGGTACCCGCTACAGCATCAATCCCGACTGAAACCCAGATCGGGATATAGGTTGGGCCGCGTAAGAATACCTCCGTCGTTATCAGGCGGCGCGAGTCGAGGTAATCACAAATCGTATCCAGAAACAGGCGATCAGGCACGGGCGCGTCAGATTGATTCTGGTCATATCTGGGAATGACCATCACAGTGACCGCGCCAGGCGCATCCCCCGGCTCGTTGGGCGACAGAGCAGGGTTGAACGCGGGCAGCACGTTAACACGCCCGATGTCTACGCCGGGAGTACGCAGCGTGATCGTCTCAAAGTCGCTGGCGTTGACCAGTCGCTCGCGATGCTGAATATAGCACGCGATTTGTTTCTCCCCCTCGCTGATCGTCTCAGCCTCAGCGCCGCCCCATGTGCGTACCGGATTCGTGACAGTAAAACCCGTCAGCAAGGCAGGACCAGTGTTGATTGAGCCCGCGCCGACATTGCCCGCCCGGCCAACACCATAGGCGTAATCGACCCGCAGCGTGGCCCCATACGGGGGCCTGGCACCGCGCAGGCCATCGCCAAAACGAATCTCGCCCGCTTCGGCATTGACGGTAAAAACTTTGGCCTGTGGCTGGTTGACGACTGGCGTACCGGGCGGCTGTCGCAGATCGGGCACAGGCACTTCAGGGCCAGCGCACGACAGGTCATCAGTCTCCTGCCACTCCTCTGTTTTCGCGCCGTTCCCTTCGCCAGTCGTCACCATCAGGCACACCGAGCCGGGAATGATTGGTGTCTTTGAGAGTGTTACTACTTGATCTGGCTCGCCGCTACCCGGAGGCAACAATTCATTCACGACCTGCGTCTGTTGCGTGACACGAGTCGCATTGATGCCAACCCAGAGCAAACGCACCTGAAGCGAGGCCTGGCCATCCTGCTGCTGGCGCTGTGAAGGGGGCAGGCTGAGACGTAACCAGGTAATCAGGCGCTCCTCTGTATTGGGATCTTCTAATGCTGGTGGAAAGTCTCCAACCCCGGCCTCCAGCGGATCAATATTGTCCCACAGGATTAGCTTTTGCGCCTCAGCCGGTAACGTAATCTCCACAACGCCGGGGCCTGCCAGAATATCGCTCAAAGGCGAGGCTGGCAGCGTCTCATAGCGCGGTATACGCAGTGCTGGCTCTGTGGGTAAGCTGCCACCTTTGGGGATCTGGTAAAACAGCACTGGAGCGGATTCAGGATTGGCCTGACCGCCGGGAATCAACTGGCGGCTGGCATTACTCAACGCGGGCACGATGCCCAGGCTGAGCGTTTTGCCAGCAAGCGCCTCGCGCACTTCTTCCTGCCTCCCCTTATCGGCAGGGCGCAGCAGCAGGGCGATCCAGAGCGATCCATCCACAGTATCCTTCGCCAAGTCAACTTCGGAGGTCCCTCT
>JAFMRP010000483.1 GCA_017354095.1 Ktedonobacteraceae bacterium | reverse complement strand
GCAGACATCGGTGATCACCAGCGTCTCGGGAGACGTAGCTTTGATGCGGCGGATCGCCTGTTGGATAACACCCTGTTCGGCATAGGCCTGCGATCCCAGTTCGTCCTTCTCGCCCGGTATGCCAAAGAGCAGAACAGCCGGGATGCCTAGCCCGGCAATGCGTTCCACCTCGCGCTCCACCTGTGCCAGTGGCCACTGCATAACTCCGGGCATGGAGGAAATTTCGCGCGGCTCGTTCACACCTTCAGCGATAAACAATGGATAGATGAACTGATCAACCTGCAGATGCGTCTCGCGCACCAGGGAACGTAGTTTCTCGCTCTGGCGTGTGCGACGCATGCGCACCGTAGGAAACACACTCATAACACGCTCCTTCATGCCTACGCCGATTGGCGCAATGCCGCCTCAAAGGCAGTGATGGTCTCCTGCAACATGGTATCCTCAAGGGCCAGAGAGATAAAGCAGGCCTCGAACTGCGAGGGGGGGAGATAGATCCCGTGCTGCAACATCGACCAGAAGTAGCGAGCAAAGCGTGCTGTATCGGAACGTTTGGCGATGGCATAGTTCTTGACAGGTTCCGTATTGAAGTAGAGGCAGAACATCGCGCCAACACGACGCAATTGTGCTATGGTGCCACTATCTTTGAGCGCACGACGCATGCCTTCTTCTAGAAACCGGCCCTTCTGTTCAAGCCGTTCGTACTGGCCGGGCTTGAGCAGCTCACGCAGCGTAGCGATGCCAGCGGCCATTGCCAGCGGATTGCCCGACAACGTGCCCGCCTGGTACATCGGACCTAGCGGAGCCACCAGTTGCATAATATCGCGCCGTCCGCCATACGCGCCCACGGGCAGGCCACCACCAATAATCTTGCCGAAGCAGGTCAGATCTGGCGTAATAGCGGTGCGCTCCTGCATGCCGCCCAGGGCAACGCGAAAGCCGGTCATCACCTCGTCGAAGATCAGCAGCGCGCCATAGTGTGTAGTGAGTTCGCGCAGCCGCTCCAGGAAGCCCGTCTCCGGGGGTACCAGTCCCATATTTGCGGCGATTGGCTCCACAATCACCGCAGCGATCTCATTGGGATAGGTACGGAACAGTTGCTCAACGGCCTGCGCATCGTTGTATTCGGCGGTCAGGGTGTTGCTGGTCGTCTCAGCGGGCACGCCCGGGCTATCCGGCAGGCCCATCGTTGCCACACCGGAACCAGCCTGAACCAGCAACATGTCGGCATGGCCATGGTAGCAGCCGCTGAACTTGATAATCTTGCTGCGCCCGGTGTAGGCTCGGGCCAGCCGTAGCGCGCTCATCGTGGCTTCGGTACCCGAATTGACACAGCGCAGCATTTGTACTGAAGGTACACATTCGCAGACCAGGCGTGCCAGTTCGCTTTCAGCCTGAGTAGGAGCGCCAAAGCTAAAGCCATTCCGGCTAGCCTCGATGACCGCTTCCAGTACCGGTGGAAAGGTGTGGCCAAGAATCATCGGGCCCCAGGATTGCACATAATCGAGATAGCGATTCCCATCCACATCGTAAAGGTAGGGGCCGCTGGCGTGATCAATAAAGACAGGGTTACCGCCCACGCCACGAAAAGCGCGTACAGGGCTGTTCACACCACCCGGCAGGAGCTGCTGGGCTTCCTCGTAGAGCTCATGCGAGCGAGAGAGCGTCAGGTCTCCAGCAATGTTGCTTTGTTTGCTCATCGTCTTCCTCTTCTTCAATCAAACACATAGGGGGTACCATCCGCTGATGCGAGTGTTATGCCCCGATCGCGTCCAGAATGTCATCCAGGGACTGAGCAACGCAGGTAAACATGGGTGTATCGCGCAGGGTATAGCTGCTGGCCTCAGTCTCGCGCAGTTCCTGCACCAGATCGAGGAAATCGGCCACATTATCTGACTCGAAGGCCACGACAAATTCCTGGTCATCGATACCAAAGGAATATGTGGTGTTGATGGTCACATTCGGATACTTCAGCCCGGCGCGAATATGCTCGTTCATCATGCGCTTGCGCTCTTCCAGCGGAAGTGCGTACCAGGGACGGGTTTTCACGAATGGATAGACAAAAAGATATGGCTTATCGTAGGGATTGATAACGAGACGTGGATCATGCACGACGCCGCGTGCGGCTTTGCCCACATAGACTGAGCGCTTGGTCATGGAAAGAAAGCTGCGTGTCTCCTGCAGGTAGGGGCCAATGGTGCTGCGGCGGATCTGGCTGCTGAGCGAGCGCAGATCCTCAATATCATAGGTGGCCTGCCAGAACATCAGATCGCAGTCGGTACGCAGGCCGTACAGGCCATAAGAGCGGATCAACTTCTCCTGCCCATAGTCTTCAATAATTTTTTTCAGTTGCTGCCTCCCCTGCTCACGTACCTCGGCAGGCTGTCGCAGCCACTGCAGATCGAGTTTATAAAAGGTAAAACGCACAAACTGGCGTGGTTGTCTGGGTTTGGGCTGCTCCGTCGCGGGGGCTGTCCCGGTCTGTGGATGCTGATCAGCGATAGTTTGCTCGGTCATAGCTGTTCCTCACAATAGTGCATAATAGCCCTCACAAGGCCCTCGATAGTGAACTCACGCGCCTCAATATCGACGCGCAGGCCCAGGTCGCGAGCCGTCTGTGAAGTGATAGGTCCGATACACGCAATCTTGAGCCGGGGCGATTTGGTGACAAGGGTGATCGCAGGCTCGCCAGGCTGTTCGCAATTTTTGAGCCATGCCATAAAATTGCGCACTGTCGAAGAACTGGTAAAGGTCAGTATATCTAGCTGCTGCTGCCGCAGCATGTGCAACAGCGTGCGGCCCTGTTCGTCGTCATGCGCGGCGGTGACGGTGAAATAGGCGGCGACCTCGTCAACGAGCGCTCCAGCGGAGCGTAGCTCGTGTGTAAGCACCTTACGCGCTTCGGCAGCGCGAGCCAGCAAAATTCGCTGCCCCGCCAGCGTCACACCGCGCCGCGCGGCGTCTTCACGCAAAGCAGCGATCACGCCCTCCGCGATATACTCGCCGGGCACCAGATCGGCATGCAGCCCATAGCTAGCCAGGGCAGAGGCGGTGGCCGGTCCGATCGTGATGATACGCGCACCGCGCAGCGTGGACGGCTCATGCCCAAGATCGCGCAGACGTTCCATACACACCCGCACGCCATTCGCACTGGTCAGGACCAGCCAGTCATAGCCGGAAGCATACAGGCGCTCAAGCGCCCCATCTAATGTCTGCCAATCCCGGGGTGGCACAATACGAATGGTTGGGAACTCGACCGGAACTGCGCCCAGGGAGCGTAGAAGCTGGCTGAGAGTGGAAGCTTGTTCGCGTGTGCGCGTGACCAGGACCCGCTGGCCAGCCAGGGGAGTGGCTCTCACCTGTTGTTCAGACATGGTCCGGCTCCTGTACGCGAACCGCACTCACTTCCTGAATAATCTCGTCTGCACCCAGCGCCAGCGCCTCTTCCGCTAGCTTTACCCCCAGTTGCTCGGCCCATTCGATACCTTGCCCAGGTGCCCAGGACAGCTCCTGCTGAACGCGAACCTGGCGCTGCCCATCAGCACTGATCACCAGCCCTCTGAGTGTGAGCAGACCTTGCTCAATCCGGCCATAGGCAGCGACCGGGAGATAGCAGCCCGCGCCCAGACGGCGCATAAACATACGCTCAGCAGCGGTCTCGGCCTGCGTCTCCATACTTTTGAGTGGCGCGATCAGCGCTCGTACCTCGGGCTCATCGCGGATCTCCAGCCCCAGAGCACCCTGACCAGGAGCAGGCAACATCAGATCAATCGGGAAATAGGTGCAACGATCGAGCAGTTGTTGATGCATATGCAGGCGATGCACACCGGCAGCAGCTAAGATGATGCCATCGTAATCGCCGGCAACAAGTTTGCGCAGACGCGTATCGACATTGCCACGCAGGGGTAAAATGTCAGAGCCGGGACAGAGCGCACGTATCTGGGCCATGCGGCGCAGGCTGCAGGTGCCGATACGCGGAGCGCGTTCAAGGTCGGGATTGGATGAACGCAGCCCCTGCGGCGTAACCTCGAACGGCATATTGGAGATCAATATATCGCGCACATCTTCGCGTGGCCCCATCACAACAACGCGCAGGCCATCAGGCTGCGTTGTTGGAAGATCCTTCAAACTGTGGACCGCAAGATCGATGCGCCGTTCACTCAGAGCACGCTCGATCTCCGTTACAAAAACACCATCTCCGCCAATGCGAGCTAGCGGTACATTGCTGCGCTGGCTCTGATCGCCGGTCGTATGGATCTGCTCAATCGTGACCGCAAGATTGGGCCAGTGCTTTCGCAGGCGCTCGATCACCTGCCGCGTCTGTATCATGGCGAGCTTGCTCGCTCGTGTTCCTATGGTTATCCGTTGCATCCTCTTCATCCAAACCAAACAAGTAGCGCAAGGCCTCGACATACACATGTCCCTGGCCATCCGCCGCCGCCTCTTTCAGGCGCAACATCGGTATATGCAGTAATTTATTGACCAGGCGCGTCGTGAGTTCCTGTACTGCGGCCTGTTCCTTCTCAGAGAGTGATGGGGACAGCCGACGCAATACGCGCTCCAGTTCCTGCTGACGCAGCGCATCAGCATGCTGGCGCAGGTCGCTAATAGTACCAACAACGCTGAGCGAAGCTAGCCAGCGCTCAAACGCATCAGCCTCTTCAGCGATAATCGCACGCACCTGCCCTGTTGCTTGTAAACGCAGGTCGATCCCGCGCTCAACTTCGGCCTGTAGATCATCCAGATTGTGGAGATGTACACCCGGCAACGTGGCCACCGCAGGCTCAACATCACGTGGCAGCGCAATATCTATAAGAAGAATCGAGCGACCGGCACGATGTTCCATCACCGAGCGCATCAATTCGAGAGTGATTAACGTATGAGGAGCCGTCGTTGAGCTGATCACCACATCGGCATCAACCAACGCTTCAGACAAATCCGAGAAA
>JAFMRP010001728.1 GCA_017354095.1 Ktedonobacteraceae bacterium | reverse complement strand
CTGCTGCAGGCCAGGTTCAGTTTCATCGAGCGGCTTTTGCGAGAGATCAACGATGGGACGCTGACCGTGATGACGGATGGGCAGCTCAGGTGGAAGGTTCTTCATCCAGAACTTGCTCTTTTGCAGGCGGAGGAAGAGACGGAGCAGCAGAAGACGGACAAACCATCGAGCCGGGATGAGTAAAGAAGATAGCGGCAAAGGAGGCCACAATGAGCAGTCAAAAGAGAAAAGTTATGATTATTGGATGCGGGATTGCTGGTCCCGCGCTGGCATTGTTTTTGAAACGCGCGGGTATCGAGGCCGAGATCTACGAGGCGAGAGAGACGACCGACGGCCTATCGCTTTCCCTGTCGTGCAACGGTGTAGCGGTGCTTCAGGAGCTCGGGCTTGATCGAGCTGCTTTCGCCGAAGGATCTGCGGTTACCAGATGGCTTATGCGAAACGGCAGGGGTAAACCTCTAGGAGGGGGAATATTAGCGGGAGGAGGACTCAAGAGTGTTTTCATCAAGCGCGCGCCCCTGACCATGCTCATCGCAGATGAAGCCGAGCGCCAGGGGATCAATATCGTGCGGGGTAAGAAGCTGCAGAACATTGAGGTAACGAGCCAGGGTGATGTTGTAGCAACCTTCCAGGATGGCACAAACGCGAGTGCCGATATATTGATTGGCAGCGATGGCGTCCATTCGCGCACACGCCAGATCATTGATCCTGCCTTCCCTGGAGCGATCTATACCGGCCTGATCAATAGCGGTGGGTACACCTCCGGCATAGCGGTAGCTTCGCCGCCTGAGACCGTTCACTTCATCTTCGGCAAGCGAGCTTTCTTCGGCTATCACGTAACTCCGACCGGCTACATCTACTGGTTTACCAATCAGCCGCAAGAGGAGGAGCCTGCCAAAGGCGTGTTTGATGGGATCGCCGACGAGGAGCGGAAGCAGCAGATGCTAGAGTTGTATCGAGATGACCAGCCTATCATAGGGGAGATCATTGAGGCGGCGGAAACGACCTTCCCCTACTTCCTCTCATATGCGCTACCCAGGCAGCCAGGAAGCTGGCACAAGGGACCGATAGCTCTGATTGGCGACGCGGCCCATGCCATCTCGCCCAGTTCGGGGCAGGGAGCGTCGATGGCATTGGAGGACGCGATCGTTCTGGCCAGGTGCCTGCGAGACATCCCTGATCTGGAGCAGTGCTTCACCACCTATGAACAATTGCGGCGGGAGCGTACTGTCAAGATGTTTGAAGTTGGAGAGCGCGGAGATTCAGGGAAGCACGCGATTCGTCCCATGCAGCAGTGGTTCCGGGATCTGACGGCCCCCATCTTTCTCAAGCTTTTCGCCAATCCAAAGGCATCCGATTGGATGTTCTCCTACCGGGTTGCCTGGGACGAGCCGATAGGAGCACACACAGCGGGCTCCAACGAACGTCGGGAGATAGGGGGAGCTATCAGGATGTGACGAAATAATGGTTGTTGCGCCAGCGCGCCGCCTGTGGCGCGCTGACGCTATGTTTACGGTCTCTGCGCCACCTTTTTCAGCCAGTGT
>JAFMRP010001727.1 GCA_017354095.1 Ktedonobacteraceae bacterium | reverse complement strand
CATAGGCGCTTGTGTTGATACCTTCCAGAGGAAGGAGGGGTTGAGAGCAAAAGACCTCTGAGACGGTTGCTTACTTAGCGGGGAAACCCAAAGAGGACAGCAGCATGCAACAAAGGCAGACGTGCCCGAAGGCGTTTACGGCAAGGTCTGCGTGTCTCGTGCGCCACGGTGAAGCTGAATTGCCGAACCTAACTTCCAACGGCGATAGCCACGCCCGTCGTTGTAGATAGCGCCTGTTGCGACGTTCCCGGAATACATACCTGTTACAGATGGGTATGAAATACACTGGGGTTCATGATACCAGTGGAACGCTCTCTCCGGGAGGTGATGAGAAATGATCTCATTGAAGGAAGCGAAAGGGCACCTAAAGCGCGCTAGTACGTCACACAAGCGAGAATGCGGGAAACGCTACAGGTCGCGAGACCGATGCGTTCGGAACCCCCGTAGTACTCTGAGCGCGGAAAAAGCCGCGTACCTGGGGAAGGGGCAGTGCTCGAAAGAGCGCCAGAGGATACCCTTTGACAAAGGTATCCAGGGTAGGTGTCATCGAGTTGAGTGTAGAAAGGGGCGCGTGATGTGTGAAGCCCGCACTATCCTGCAACTCTTAGGTGAACGAGGCAAGAAAGGACTGCCTTTAGAGCGCGTGTATCGATTGTTGTACAATCCTGATCTGTTCCTCATGGCTTACGGTCGCATTTATCGAAACCAGGGAGCCATGACGAAGGGAACAACGCAGGAAACCGCAGACGGAATGGCTCTGGACAAAATTAACGCGATCATTGACGATCTGCGTTACGAACGCTACCGATGGAGCCCAGCCAGACGCGTCTACATCCCGAAAAAGAACGGTTCGCAACGCCCATTAGGGGTGCAATCCTGGTCGGATAAATTGGTGCAAGAGGTCATTCGTCTCCTTCTTGATGCCTACCTCGAACCCCAGTTTAGCCCCCACTCTCATGGGTTCCGACCAGAACGAGGGTGTCACACCGCGCTGCGGGAGGTGTATCACAACTGGGTAGGAACAGTGTGGTTCCTGGAGGGCGGCATTTCCAAATGTTTTGATCATGCATCTTGCTGCTCCTTTGAAAAACGCAACGTCTTGAGAGTCCCTGCCTGCAGTTGCCGGAACTGCTCAAGGGTGGCAGGGTCATCAGGAAACAAGTACAAGCTCGTCTGCGCATCCTTGCTGACCTGAATACAGCCCTTGTGAATACGATCGTAAATCCAATGCGGTGCAATGTCAAGGGCTTTAGCGACCTGTGAAAGTGTCAGCGCTCCCTCCACGTGCCGCGGATGTGATTGGCTGCGCACCTGGAAGATTCCATGCTTCAAGCGAATGATCTTCACGGTGCTGGGTAACACCATCAGGCACATGGGAGAACGATAGCCTTGCGCGGTTAACTCCTCCGCAATGACCTCATCGGATACCCCTTGCTTACTGCGTTCGAGAATGATGCGCTCCATTGCCTCAGCGCCCGCCAGGTCTGTAAGCGCTCCAACAGGAACCGGGATCCGCAGTTCGGTGGTGGCTCCTCCGCGCCAGAC
>JAFMRP010001726.1 GCA_017354095.1 Ktedonobacteraceae bacterium | reverse complement strand
AGGACATTTTTGTTGCGGTTCTCGGATGAAATCATGTTGGGTGAGAGCGCATAAGTCAGCACGAGACGGTAGCTGCCCGCCGCCAGAAAGCCGCTCTTGTCGTCGGAGATAGTGGCGCTATAGGTCTGGCCAGGATCAATTTTGACAACCGCAGGATCTCGATCGAGCGCGCAGGGCCTGGTCTGGACCTCCTGCCATCCGCCGTTTACCTTCATATTCAATGAGAGGATAGAGCAGCCTGCCTTTGTATCAAAGGCGTAAATTGGCACCTGCTGATTGTTAACAACACTAACCTTGATCGGCGCGCCCGGGCGATAGTTGGACTGATCTGTGGTGATGCTTGCTGTACCACTACCGCTCATAAAGCCGCACGAAGCCAGCGATAATACAATACAGAGACTACCCAGCAAAAGTAGCCCGCGTTTGCCTGTCTTCATTACTAGACTCTCCTTATAATACGGGGTTATCCATCAAAGCAAGCAAATCAATATAGGCTATAGCATAGCATGTCATTGAAACACAGTATGCTCCACACCAACCAAAAGTAATATCACTGGAATCATGTACATTAACCAGACCAGGCCCTCTAATAGGGTAAAAAATTTCCCACTGCCAATACTCTCAGCAGTGGGAAATGTAGGGCCCCTACAAGGGAGGGCCGGATCGTGCCTGACTAATCTCGTGCTCTTTGCCACCCTTATACCATTATCATTTCTCAAACTTCGTGTAAGCGACCAGCCGCTCCTGGCCTTACAACCGTGACTGTAAACGCACAACCTGGCGCTCGCGGCCAGTATGCGTAACGCCAGCCAGCGAACGGATCGCCTCCACCGTCTCCTGCGCATTGCGCACAAACTCACTGCGCGCCGGAACCTGCGCCCTAAAATCTTCAACCGTCACATCGTCCAGGAAGCGTGTACCCTCGTTATCCAGCATCACACGTGGCAACAGCACCAGATCCCCTAATTCGCCACGCTCATGCAGCGCTCCCAGTACGTCCTGCCCGCACAGCAGGCCTGCCACCGTCACCTCTTCACCAAAGAAGCGATTCTTCACCGGCAATACTTGCACATCGAGCCGCTCAATTTTGCGCAGATCCTTCGCCAGCCCTTCAATTACCGGCTCTGCCATCGCGCCCGTTACCAGCGTCAGGCGACGCGGCTCAGGCATGCTGGTCGGCAAGCGGCGCCTACCGCGCGACCACTGCTCCAGCAGAAAACGCGTCATCCCCACGCCATTTTCAATCTGTGAGTATGTGCCATAATGGCTGGCTGGCGGAAAATCGCGCCCGGTCATGTAATACCACTCGTCCGAAAGATAGACAAAAGGATCTCTCTCGGGATTGCCAGCCGCGAACTCGCGCTCATAGGCCTCAACCTGCTCAATCACCACCTCCGCCTCCTCGCGTGTATAGTGACGCAGGGGTGGCAGATCACCCGTCTTGATCATATTGTTATATTTCGTCAGACCCACCGGCACCACTGAAATCGACTCGACCGCCGGGCGCAGCGCCGCCAGGTCGCGAATGCTGCGATCAAGATGCGGG
>JAFMRP010001725.1 GCA_017354095.1 Ktedonobacteraceae bacterium | reverse complement strand
GTTCGAGCGTAGTAACGGCTTCAAGCGCTTCAACCAGATCTCGTACAATGGCAGGATTGAAGCGTCCAAGTTGACGGAGCGCATGTCCAAAACGACACGTCCCTTCTCGGCGCTCCACAACCATCCGCAATGGATGGGATACGGAGGCCGTGGGTTGATGCATCATGGTCGTGATCTCCTTCACTTCTTCAAGAGTGTATGTTCGAAGAGAGGTCTGATGGTGGCGATGACAATGGGAAGCGAGATCGCAGAGATGTTGAAACCATACGTCTCCTCGCTGGTATTTGAGGCAGTCAATCAGGTGTTGTTGCTCATCCAGGGTCAGCGGACTCTTTTCTGGTTGGCTCAGCCACGCCCTCCAGCGAAGGAGAACGTCTTTCCCTACATGCTGTTCTAGCCTGTCACGCCAATGGGAGAGGAGCACTCCTCTCTCCCAGGTAATGGATTGTTGGCGCCCCTGGCGTTGCAGTGTCTGGAAAGCGATCCCCTGCCAGGTATGCTCCTCATCAGAGGTCAGGGAAAGCCACTGCCAAACGAAAGCATGATCGGGGGAAACCGACGAGGGTAGCAGACAGGGCAATGACGTCTCTGCATGGAGGCGCCAAGTGCGAGCAAGAGGAACATACAGATTGAGGAAGTCTTGAGAGAGATACTGTGCGCGGAGACATCGAGCTGCCCCAATCAATGCCAAGAGGGCTGCGTAGCGCGTTCCCCGGAGCGCGACATTGGTTTTCTGGGTCAGCTGGCCTGTATTCATGGCACTACGGAAAGCGTAGCTAAAAGAAGGATCGAGCGTCATAACAGCAGTAATATCATGTTGCGAATCCCCTTTCGTCAAAAAGGGTGCCTGTGGTGATTCCGGGTCATAATCTTGCAAGAGGTCGGCGATCCAATCCTGTTGGCTTTTCAGCGTGCGTTGGAGCAACGCTTTCCAGCGCTGGATACGCTGAGCAACTGCGTGTATCTTTTGCTGAGCCACTGATGAGACAGCCGTGGCTTGCCTGGTCAAGAGGTATTCAAGCGTGGCAGCACGTGGGCCAGATGGGGTCGTAAATAACGCAGCCAACAGCCCGTCGAAGCTGGAAAGAGCCCATGGGTGCGTGGTGTTTCTCTGGATGGTTGGCTGCGCGAGTACTGTTTCCAGCGTGGGGAGGGGTAGGATATGGTCAAGCAGTTCGACCCCCGCTGAAGGAGGAGTCTGTATCGCGCTGGTCAAGACGTAGCTCCATCCTTGATCAGAGAGTATGGTGAATTGTCTACTGGCAGTTGCCAGGACAATCCCAGATCACGGTATGGCGCTGTTCTAAGGCTGCTTGCCCAATGCTTTTTTTAGCAGGCTATTCTCCAGGGCTAACTGGCCGCAAAAGCGTTCTAGTTCGGCGATCCGTGCCTCTAAAGAGGGGGGTTCTTCCCGCTTTGGTGCCCAAGCTGCTTCTCCATCTTGCTGATACTCCCGCTGCCATCGAGCTACGACGCTTGGGGCGAGCTGATACTCCCGGCAGATTTGCGCGGGCCGCTTCGAGCCTTCCGCTAACTGCCGGACAATC
>JAFMRP010000482.1 GCA_017354095.1 Ktedonobacteraceae bacterium | reverse complement strand
ACCCGCACGTGAGCAGGCAGGGTCTCCGGCACCATGAACACTGCCAGCAGAGAAGCTACCAGTGCGATACCGGCTGAGAGCAAGAAGGGGCCAGTAAACCCCAGCGCCTGATAGAGAAAACCCCCAATACCAGGGCCCAACGCGATACCCGTTGCTTGCGCCGTCGTGATAAAGCCAATCCAGCGCCCCTGCCTCTCCAGCGGAATCGTATCACCCACCATCGCCATAGAGGCAGGCATTAAGCCAGAAATCAACATACCCTCAACAAAACGGATGAGAATGAAGAGCAGCGGAATATTCACGAACGCCAGCAGCAGATTGGTGACGATAAAACCCGCCAGGGAAATGAAGAGTATCGGCTTCCTGCCAATACGTCCGGCCCACGTTCCCATAGGCGTGCTAAAAAGAAACATTCCCAGTCCAAAGGCCCCTTCCATCAATGCCAGCGTCTCCGCTCCTAACCCTAACGCTTGCAAACGCTGGGGAAAAACCGGCAGGATAATGGCAAACCCGGTCATCAATAGGGTGACACACCCGATCAGGAACGTCAGTGCAACACTGATAGACCTCGATGATTTGATAGGGGTGGCCGCTATGGACTCCACGACCCCCACATCCGTGACCGTTATTTCCTGATCAAGAAGCGTTGTATGCATATATGTTATCCTTTCCTTCTCTAGAAGTGAGCGCAACACCACTATGGGCAGATGACCCAGGTTGTTCGCCTTCGTTCCAAATATGACACTTGCATTTTGCAAGTTCTCTCTGTATATCTCTTCTTTCTGCACTCCGCAAAACCGGAAAGGAAAGCAACGACGCGCAAATATTCAACCCTCTTCGCGACCATCTACCTGTTCCGCGAATTCATAGCCAGTTCATAACTTCACAGTGTTGCTGTGAACTAAATAACAGCACTCGAAATAGAAGAAAAGTATACTCTTAATGTGATGATGATATGTGAAATATGTTCTCTATTTCTCTTTCGAAAAAAAATGACAGCGAATCTCATAAGGAGGCTTGCCCAATCATGGTTACCGCCGCTTTAACGACAACCACAAGCAATCATATAAGCGATTATCATCTTTTAGAATGGATATCCTGCGAGACTTTCAAGTCTATTGAGGCATTGAAGGGCAAGATACTCGTGATCAAACTGGGTGGGAGCACGCTGGAGCACCAGAGGTCAGTGTTGCAGGATATTATCTGGCTGCGCAGCATGGGCGCGTGCCCTGTCCTGGTCCACGGCGGCGGTCCTTACATCAACGAGTGGCTGGCAAAGCTCAATATCCAGGCACGCTTCGAGAACGGCCTGCGTGTGACCGACAGCCAGACGCTGGAAGTCGTGCGCATGGTGTTGCTGGGACAACTTAATCCACAACTCGTCCTGATGACCTCCCAGATGGGCGGCAGGGCCATTGGGCTGAGCGGCACGGACGGCGGCATGGTGCGCGCCCACATTGCCAACGAACGTCTGGGCTTTGTGGGCGAGATCGATGCCATTGACGTGACTCCCGTGCGCAATCTGCTCGAGGCTGGCTACATTCCTATCATCGCTCCCCTGGGCGAGGCCCCGGACGGCACATGCTTGAATATCAATGCCGATCTGGTGGCGTCTCATCTTGCGGGAGCCCTGGATGCCGCAAAATTGCTCTTTTTGAGCAATGTGGTGGGCATCTGCCGCTCAAATGGCGAGGTGATCCCAGAGGTAACGGAAGCCCAGGCTCGCTGGCTCATTGAGGATGGCGTGATTACCGGCGGCATGATTCCCAAGGTACAGGCCTGCCTGGACGCACTAGCAACGGTGCCATGCGTACATATCCTCGATGGCCGTGAACCACATACCCTCCTGCAAGGCGTTCTCACCAGACAGACAGGCACGATGATGGTTCGCTAGTAAACCATTCTACACTCTCCCATTAAAAACATACCCCCCATGCGTTCTCATAGAGATGAGATTATTCAGGACCAGGTAATGCACTTTTTTGCGGCCAACTGATCCGAAACGAACGTACTAACGTACTTCGTGATTAGGAATGTGTGAATCTTTAGGGTGTTAAAAATAGTCAACATTGGTGTTGAGATAAACGATCACGGGCTTACCAGAAGGATTCTTCCAGCTGTGGCACGAAAGGAAGCTCTAACATGCCTAAACGCACAGAGGAACTCAATGAGACCAGGTCCCTCTCTCATATCAATCCCCTTTACACGTTCATCGCTAAGCCGGTCAAGTACATGGCCAACTTCTTTGAACAGACCGTTCTGCACTATCCCGAGAACATAGCCGTCATCTGTGGTTCATCTCAGCTCACCTACATACAGCTCGATCGCCGCGCCAACCGGCTCGCCCGCCTCCTCCTGGAGTGCGGTATAAAAGAAGGCCAGACCGTCGGCATCTACATGGAACGATCGGTCAATACCTACATTGCCCTGCTCGCAGTGCTCAAGGCCGGGGGCGCGTTCGTTCCGCTCGACCCGTCGTTTCCTTCCGACCGCGTGGCGTTTATCGCCGAAGATGCCAGCCTGCAATGCCTGCTGACAACCTCGACGATGCGCGATAAAACCCAGGGCCTGCCCTGCCGCTTGCTCGAAATCGATCAGCTAACAGGCGCCCTGGCAGCTCAGCCTTCAACCGATCCCTACATCCGCGTCAGCCCAACATCTCTCTGCTACATTATCTACACTTCAGGCACCACTGGCCGCCCTAAAGGCGTCGGCATCTCGCACGCTAACATCTCCAACTTCCTGCGCGTGATCCCTTCGATCTATGAGGTACGCAGCACTGACCGCGTCTATCAAGGCATGTCCACGGCTTTCGATTTCTCCGTTGAGGAGATCTGGCCAACGTGGATCGCGGGTGCTACGCTGGTTGCGGGCCCCACTGACTCCCGCCGCCTTGGCCAGGGCCTGACTCAGTTCCTCATTGAACACCAGATCTCTGTCCTCTATTGCGTACCTACCCTGCTGGCAACGATCGATCAGGATGTGCCAACTGTGCGCACCCTGCTGGTCGGCGGCGAAGCATGCCCGCCCGATCTCGTCCGCCGCTGGTATCGCTCTGGACGCCGCATCCTCAATACCTACGGTCCGACGGAGACGACGGTGACCGCTACCTGGTGCGAACTGTATCCCGATCGGCCGGTGACAATCGGCGTTCCTCTGCCTAGCTATCGCGTCTACATTCTGGACGAACAACTGCGCCTCGTCCCTCGTGGAAAGAGCGGCGAGATCTGCATCGGCGGGCCAGGCGTGGGCCTGGGCTACATCAATCGCCCCGACCTCACAGAGAACAAATTTATCGTTAATCCGATCTTGAGCGAACGAGCAGTGGCACCACGCCTCTATCGCTCGGGCGACCTGGGCCGCTTCACTTCTTCGGGCGAGATTGAGTACCAGGGCCGCATCGATACTCAGGTGAAGATCCGTGGCTATCGCATCGAACTTTCAGAGATCGAGTCGGTGATCCGCGAGGATGAGGCCGTGGAGAATGCGGTGGTGAAGCCGCTTGAGAAAGATGGGGTGGTAAATGATCTGGCGGCCTACGTGACGCTGAGTAATCGCACCTCCAGGTCCGCTGTGTCCGATCTGCGCGATCGCCTCTACGCAACTCTGCGCAATCGCCTACCGATATATATGGTTCCATCGTATATCGAGGTACTCGATAGCTTCCCGCTGCTGGCAGCCGATAAGGTGAACCGGGCCGCTCTGCCCGCTCCAACCTCTCCCCGGCTGGGCCTGAAGGCTGGCTCGTATGTCGCTCCCTCCACTGCCCTGGAAAACAGGATCGCTACCATCTGGGGACAGGTGCTGGGCCAGGAACGCATCTCTGCGGATGCCGATTTCTTTACGGCGCTCGGAGGCCACTCCCTGGCGGCCGCACGCGTGATCTCTCAGATGCGCCAGGAACCAGGTCTGCAAGGACTTTCTATCGGCGATCTCTATACAAATCCAACGGTCAATCGCCTTGCTCGCTTCGTTGAGGAGAACATGCTCCCCTCTGCCGGCGCACCACCACAAGCTCGCAGCACTGCACGGTCCGCGCCACGCAGACACTCAAACGCTCGCGTCCTGGGCTGCGGTCTCGTACAGCTCCTTTTAGAATACGGCATGGCGCTCGTGCTGAGTATCCCCATTCTGGTACTACCGATGGCCCTGCGCTCCTGGACTGCGGCGATCCCGCTGATCATCGCGGCGCTTGTGTTCGCGACGGTGCTCAGCCTGCTGACACCTCTGATTGCAGGCCGTTTGCTCTTAGGCAATGTACAGCCAGGACGATATCCCCTCTGGGGCGCGACCTACTTGCGCTGGTGGCTCTACGGCAAACTCATGGCCTTCTCTCCAGTAGGCCTGCTGACCGGCTCTCCCCTTCTGCCGCCCTACCTGCGCCTGATCGGCGCCAAAATTGGCCGCAACTGCCACCTGGCCTCCGGTGTGGGCTTGCCCATGTTTGTGCATATTGAAGATGGCGTGAGCATTGGCTACGGGGTGCAGATCCAACCCTACGTTGTGGAGGATGGCTGGCTGCGTATCGCTCCCATCCACATCGGCCACGATGCCTTCATCGGCACAAATTGCGTTATCCTGGCCGGAGCGAATATCGGCAGCCGCGCCGCAATCACTGAACAGTCCCTGGTGTCCGCCGATCAGGTGATCCCCAGCAATGAGGCCTGGGGCGGCTCGCCAATCAAACCCCAGAAGTCTGTTCGCAATCTGCTGCAAATCATGGCCGCCAGCGTTGATCATCGCCCCTGGCCCGTCTCTGTGATCCTTGGCTACCTCGCCGGGATCCTCTTCCTGGGACTGCTCTCCACTCTGATCGTGGTCCCCAGCACTCTGCTGATCGCTGTGGTGACCCTGCGTTTCGGCCTCGTCTGGGGCCTGGCAAGCAGCATTATAGCCGGTCCACTCTTTGTGCTCTCGGTCTGCGCCGTTGTGTTCCTGGGCAAGTTCCTG
>JAFMRP010001724.1 GCA_017354095.1 Ktedonobacteraceae bacterium | reverse complement strand
TCCCAGACCAATGTCGATGAGCTCAACGACGAGCGCCAGGCTCATGGAGATGAGCAGACCCTGCATCAGGCGCGCGAACATGTCACGCCCCAGGTTATCCGTCCCAAACCAGTGCGTCGCCGACATACCCTGGTCGGTGTTGTAGAGGTCTACATAGCTATAGCTGCGATAGACGTCTGGCCCGATCTGCTTCCCCGCCGCGGTGGTGACGGTGCCGCCAGTATGCGTGTAAATGACAGGACCGATGATGGCCAGAATCACCAGAAATGCCAGCGTCCCCAGGCTGATCATGGCTCGTGGATCACGGCGCAGCCTGCGCATCGATTCTTGAAATGGAGAAGCAGGCTTATGCACTTTCCCTTGCGCTTGCGCCTCGGCGGCAACCTCCGTCACGAGGGCGGCAGGCGTCCCCGTCGGATCAAGCAGGTCAGCAGGCGGAACGACAACCCCGGCCTCAGGCACCGGTATTCCTGGCGCGCCTACATCACGGCTTTTATCTTTCGTATCCATTCTGCTCACTCCTATTCGGCCTTAATGCGCGGATCAGCAATCGTGTAGAGAATGTCCGAGATCAGGTTCCCGACCACTACACCTATCGCTACCAGCACGGTTGTCGCCTGAATGACTGGATAATCACGCTGGTTGATCGACTGGATCGCGAAGCGAGCAATCCCATGAATATTAAAGATTTGCTCGATAAAGAAAGAGCCAGCAACGAGTAGACCAACGAACAGACCGATGACGGTGATCAACGGGATCATGGCGTTGCGCAGCGCGTGACGATAGATCACCACGTTCTCTTTCAATCCCTTCGCCCTGGCTGTGCGCACATAGTCCTGCCGCAACACTTCCAGCATCGTGGTCCGCCCCAATCGCGCAAAGTAGGCATACCCCGCCCCCGCATACACGATGATCGGCACAATCTTATGCTGCAAGTCATCGATTGTGTATTGCCAGGCGTTTCCCCAGTCCGAAACCGGCCAGCTCCCATCAAACTGCTTGTTGAGCGAAACGATGATCACCTGCGCGAATACGGCAATGATATAGGGAGGTAGAGCATACAGGACGAGCGCGAAACTCATGTTCGCGGTGTCCATCCAGCTATTAGCCTTGACCGCCGATAAAATACCACTGGGAATACCAATCAACAGGGTAATGAGCAGACCCCAGAACGCCAGCTCCGTTGAAATGGGAACACCATCTTTCATCATATCCCAGACGGCACGGTTCTGATAGCGGAAGGAGGTTCCAAGGTCGAAGTGGATCAGACGGTTCATGAAGTTGAAGTATTGGGTGTACCAGGGAAGATCGAGGCCGTATGCATGTCGTAGTTGGACCCAGGTGTCATAATTGAATTTCTGCCCCATTAACTCGCGAATAGGATCACTAGGGGACAGATAGCCCAGTATAAAGGTTATAAAGGTGACACCAACCACGACAAATATCAGCCCGATGAAGCGTTTCACAAGAAACTGTATCATTGTTGTTCCTCACTCTGTGGTTGAAGGCTGCTTATTGTGCGCCGGATACCACGGCCCTCTCGTAAT
>JAFMRP010000058.1 GCA_017354095.1 Ktedonobacteraceae bacterium | reverse complement strand
AACAAAGGCGCCGCCCTGCGCAACTTTGTGCGACAGAAGCAGCTGCGCGGCGTCGTCTTCGCCGGAGATGACACCACCGATCTCGACGCCATGCTTGAGATCGAACGGCTGCGTGCAGAGAGATGGGCAGCCTATGCCATCGTCGTACAGCATGCCGACACGCCACCCACGCTGCTTGAGCACGCCGACTACGCAGTGCAGGGAGTGGAGAACATGGCGGAGAGTTTGCGCGCAATGGTGGATCTCTTATAAATAAAGGGCTGCGCTGCCCTGGTGGCCAGCTCGGGCCAGCTGGTTACCGCCCCAGGCCGCGACAGCGCTGGCTTGCGCTGTCCGGTCAAACGCGAGGAGAGTCGCGCTAGCCAACTCCGGCGGGGCTTCTGACCTCGCGATGAGCATACACTTCTTCCAGCAGCTCGTTGATATCCGTGATCTGGCGGGTCAGCCAGACCTGCAAATTGTTACGCTCAACAGCCTGGCGTGCCAGCGTCGCTTTGACACGGCGCTCCTGCGGCGGCAGCATCAACGCTTTATACAGTGCCTCGGCAATCTCCACCACATCCAGGGGTGATGTGGGGATAGATCCCTTACCCAGTTGTTGAAAGGCGCCCGCCGTGCGCGAGAGCACCAGCACGCCATTGCGTTCATTGACAACCGGCCCTTCTTTGGCGACCAGGTTCATCCCATCAATAATGGGATTAACCAGCAACACATCGTAGTATTGCATCGCCGCCAGGGCACGCGTACGGTCATTATCAAAAAACGTGTGAATCGGCGTCCAGTCCTCACTGCCATACTTTTCATTAATCTGATCAACCAGCGCCATCACCTCAGATGAATAGCGGCGATAGGCTGGCAGCGTCTGGCGTGACGGCACCAGGAAGGCCAGAAACGTCGCCTTACCATGCAGCTCAGGATGTTCCTCCAGGAGTAGATCATAGGCCTGGAAACCACGAATGATATTCTTCGTAGGCTCCATACGATCAACGCGCATGATCGTATGTTCATTCAGCAGCGGCTGAATACGCCCGGCAGCGCGCCGGCCTGCCATGCTCTGTACCACCCTGCGCTCATCGTCCACCGAGATCGATATTGGATATGCACGCGCCTTAGTGCGATGGCCGCGCCACTCAACAATCCCCTCTTCAAAATCGACCTCGGCATCTTCAAGCAGCGTATTGGCCCCCTCTAGAAAATTGCGCGCATCGCGCTCAGTCTGGAAGCCGATGATATCATTGCCCACCAGTCCGGTGTAGATGGCTTGTACGATATAGCTGGGCAAATAGTACCAACACCGCACATCCGGCCAGGGGATGTGAATGAACTGCTGCATAATGATCGTGGGGTGGCGCTGGCGAATCAACGCCGGGGCCAGGTAGAGATGATAATCCTGTAGCATCACCACCGGGATGCTATTTTCACGCTCAATCTCGGCGTTAACGGCCTCAGCAATAGCCTGGTTAGCCACGCAGTACCCATTCTCCCACGCATCCTGCAGCTTACTGGCCGGGATGGAAGACTGAATGGGATCATACAAATAATGTTGCAAGAACCATAGAATCTCGTTGCTCACCTTCTCGTAGTACTTGCGGTAAGCGTTCTTGGCAATCGAAACATAGTGCAGCGCCATCTTCTGATCGCGCAAAGGGGACTGAATCCAGCCGCCGCTCTGCTTCGCCTGCTGTACTGCCAGCCGATCTCCCTCGGTCATCGCCATTGCCACCCAGGTCACATCCATGCTATTACCAGCCCCAATTAAGGCCGTCACCATTCCACCCGCGCCGCGCACCCCCTTCAGGGAATGATCCTGACGCAGCTGGAACTCGACGGGCCCGCGATTGGAGGCAATGATCAGGCGGCGAGCATGCGACAGCTGCGGAGGTGGCGTGTGTATTTTCATCCGCGAGGGCATGTGTTCATCCTTTCTCTAAAAACAGGTGTGTTTACTAACTCTGCTCTTCAACTGATACTTACAGTTTTCTCTCTCCCGGATACAATTACATGTGGAAGCATACAGAAGCTAGTATTCTTAATAAAGCCCGGGCACACAGACGTATTCATAATCAACATTCCCAACAAAGAATACGACGAACACCACTATTATGTTACCATAACACACGTTGATATGCCCGGAAATGCTAATACCATCAGCCGAAGCTCCATCAAACCCATCGTCTTCCGCCTGTTGAAGAGATCTTCCCCCTGCAAACGCTCTCCCAATAAATATAATGCACAAAGCGGCTGATTGGTTGTCCTATTTCGTTCCCCCTCTTCATAAGAGAGATACGTGCTATCAATATTTTACGACTCAGCGCCTCATGTCAGATAGGGAGGCAGTTCAGCACATGGGAACGGTAAAGCATCTTCACATTGATCGATGAAAAGGGAGAGAAAACTCTAGTACCGTTCTCCTACTGGTGGTCGATTTGTATACGTTTTGGTTAATATAGAGCAAGATGACTTTCGTCCGTCGCGAGGGCTGATGGTGCCCCATGCCCGCGAAATATGGCCCATAACTACCTATAACTTGCGCAGAGACGGGGTCCATGCTAGAATTGCCCTGCGTAAAGTACAGAAGTCGAAACCCGTGGCAAACAATGAGAGGAGCGCACATTGGAAGAGACGACTGGCAGGAAGTGGCTGAAGCGCATACTGAACTTTATCAATCCGCTGCACGACCCCAGCCTGATAGTAGCTGCCGTGTTGACGGTGATCGAGGAGGCAGGGCAGAACGATGCGTGGTACACCATCGCGATCATCGCGCTCGTCAACTGGCTTGCGGTGCGAGGTGTGGTATGGCTGGTCGTGAACTTCACGTTTGCGGTAACCTTTCTCTCACGTCGCCTGTGGTGGGCGGTAAAAAACCCGTTCCTGGCCTGGCGCATTCTCGATGCAGTTGGCCATGAAGAGATTATCATTGGCGGCTTTCCCTCCCTGGCGGATGGCGGTATCATTCTGGAAGACGGCACGATGCTGCCAGGTCTGGCAGCCAGTGGTATTCATATTGTTGGCGAGCTGCCGGCGGGTACCGAGGTGCCGATGCTGAATATGCCAAATGGGCAGGTAACTGCAGACCTGACAACGATGGCCAGCACCGGTATGCTGCCGGCCCTGAATCCTGGCAACTTTGCCAATAATGGCTATGACGGCCAATCTACGGCGTCTTTCCAGCAAAATGGCTATTTCGGCGGCGCTCAGAGCACCGAGGGCCTGGCGCCTGGCTTCTCCCAACGTCCCTCGGCCGCAGAAGAGCAGATGCGCCAGCAGGTAGAAGCCCTCGCACGCCTTTTGGATGACTGGCTGCAACACACAGAAGAAAAATGGCGCACGGTCAGCGACAGCCAGCTCGGCTGGAAGCCCCTGCGTGGTCGCTGGAGCAGTTGGGATGATATCTTCCAGGATGCCTATGCCTCTAAAGCCGCAGATCCCATGACGGCCAGAGCTGCCCAGTCGGCCGCGGACGCGACTGCACGGCGTTTCGAAACCTCCAAGGATAAAGGCTCCGCTGCCTCGGCGGTGGCCTGCTTCATGCGCGATATGATGACCCTGCGTAACGCGATGGATCTCGTCTCGCAGGGTAATACTCTCTCCGAAACATCGGGGGTGCAGCCCATCGTACAGCCACCCCACTTCGGCGGCGACCATAGTAGCTCGCTGCTCGGGGGCAATCGCGGCACCGGTCCACGCAATTCGCTCATTCGCCGCCCGACGCAGATCTTCGTGGACGCTGACACTGAAAAATAGGATATAGAATATTGAACACGCATTCAGCACAGCTTGTTCGTGTGCGCCCCGAATTAGACCGCCTTGCGGAATACATTCCTGGCGAATCCCTGGAAGCATTCAGTATCCGTACGGGTATACCCGTCAATCAACTTATCAAATTAAATAGTAATGAAAGCCCTTATGGGCCTGCACCACAGGTACTCAAGGCGCTCGGCGATTACACCACCTATAATAATTATCCCGATACCAATTCAACCGCGCTGCGCGAGGCCCTGGCCCGCTATACCGGCGTCGAAAGCCACTACATCATGGTCAGTCACGGCAGCAACGAACTGATTAATCTGCTCTGGCATATTTTTCTATCGGTAGGCGATAACATCATTTGTTGTCCTCCCACCTTCTCACTCTATACTTCCATCACGACGTTCTGTGGCGCCTATGTGTTGGAAGTGCCGCGCGCGGAAAACTATGAGCTGGATATCGAAGCCATCGTAGCGGCCATCACGCCCGAAACGAAACTGATTGTGCTCTGCTCGCCCAACAATCCTACCGGCAATAGTGTCACGCAAGAAGAGGTGCTGGCACTGCTGGACACGGGACGCATTGTGATGGTAGACGAGGCTTACGTTGAATTTTCCGATCATCCTCAGGGTCTGGCCCGCCTGGTACCACTATACCCCAACCTGATCGTGACGCGCACATTTAGCAAATGGGCCGGGCTGGCTGGCCTACGCATCGGCTACGCCATCGTCCCCGAATGGATCACAACCTACATGAAACGGGCACAGTGCCCATTCGAGGTTAATGTCGCTGGCCATATCGCAGCCATCGAGACATTGAAACATCTTGACTATGCGATGGATAAGGTACGCCTGATTGTGCAGGAGCGTGAGCGGCTCTTTCAGAAGCTGACGAACGTTCCTTTCCTGGATCTGGTACCGTCACAGGGCAATTTCATTATGGCCCGCATCAAAGAGGAAGATGTCAGGATGGAACGCGTACGTGCCGCGGTTGAAGCCCACGGTATTCTCCTGCGCTACTTCAGCCATCCCTACCTGCACAACTTCCTGCGCGTCACTGTCGGCCTGCCAGAACATACCGACCGCCTGATCAAAGCGCTGGCCGAAATCTAAACAACACTCTATATACGCATTTCGCGCCGCCTGTTGGACGGCGCGAAATCCCCCTATCTTGCCCAACAGGTATCCTCCGATGTACAATAGCCCAGCGAGAGGATGTTTCATTACGCAACATCCCGTAAAAAATCCGATGATTATTTTAAACCATCTGTGGTTTACGTGGAGGATATATCTATGCCACATACAACCAATGATTTTACAACTATCGAGGCAATCCTGGCACACGAAATTCTGGATTCACGTGGCAACCCCACTGTCCAGGTCGAAGTTCACCTGCTCGGCGGCGCAAGCGGGGTGGCTGCGGTTCCCTCCGGCGCCTCGACAGGCGCGCATGAAGCGGTCGAACTACGCGACGGAGACAAGAAGCGCTACGGCGGCAAGGGTGTACTGACCGCAGTAGCAAACGTGAATGAGGCCATTAGCGAAGCCATTGTAGGGCTGGATGCAATAGACCAGGTCATGCTGGATAACATTATGATTGAGCTGGATGGCACCCACAACAAAGGGAAACTGGGGGCCAACGCGATTCTGGGCGTTTCGCTGGCCGTGGCCAGAGCAGCGGCCCAGGCCTGTAACCAGCCCCTTTATCGCTACCTGGGCGGCGTCTCGGCACAGACACTGCCCGTGCCGATGCTGAATATTTTGAACGGCGGCAAACACGCCGACAACTCCACCGACTTCCAGGAGTATATGATCCTTCCCGTCGGCGCACAGAGCTTCCGCGAGGCCCTGCGTATGGGAGCTGAGGTCTACCAGGCGCTGAAAAAAGTGCTGCACGACAAAAAACTCAATACCAACGTCGGCGATGAGGGCGGCTTCGCGCCCTCGCTGGGTGATAACCGCCAGGCGCTGGAACTGCTGATCGCGGCCATCGAAAAAGCTGGCTACAAGCCGGGCTCCGATATCTACCTTGGCATGGACGCAGCAGCAACCGAGCTCTACCAGGATGGCAAATACGTGCTGGCGCGCGAGGGCCGTACACTGACGTCATCAGAAATGATCGACCTGTACGAAAAGTGGATCGGCGAGTACCCGTTGATCAGCATTGAAGATGGCCTAGCTGAGGACGACTGGGAAGGCTGGAAACACTTCCACCAGCGCGCCGGCAATCGCGTGCAGCTCGTCGGCGATGACCTCTTCGTGACCAATACCGAACGCCTCAAACGCGGCATCAATGAACGCTCCGCCAATTCGATCCTAGTCAAGCTGAACCAGATTGGCAGCCTGACAGAAACACTGGCCTCGATTGAGATGGCCAAACGCGCCATGTTCAGCGCGGTCATTTCCCATCGCTCCGGCGAGACGGAGGATACCACTATCGCCGACCTGGTGGTGGCAACCAATGCCGGCCAGATTAAAACTGGCGCCCCATCACGCAGCGAACGCGTGGCGAAATACAACCGCCTGCTGGTGATCGAGGACGAGTTGGGCGAGGAGACCGCACGCTACGCCGGCTACAGCGCCTTCTACAACGTTCCCTCGCTGTACGCCAAAGCCAAATGAGGATGAATTGAGGTGGCTCGCTTGCAGCCCCTCACTCAAACTCTCGCTCAAATAAAATAGTACCCATTAAGAAAGTTGCAAAGACTATGGTTAGCAAAACATCTGAAGCAGAGCGGCATTCAGCTCAGATTATTCACTATACGCTCAGTTATATTGCGCAGGGAGAAGCCAACGGCCCTGATGGCGCGATAGTGCTGCTGCACGATATTCCCGCGGGCGCCTTCACCTGGGAAGGTATCATCCCACAACTGGCGAACCTCGGGCGCGCCGTGTATGCCATCGATATGCTGGGCTACGGTCAGTCCGATCATCCCTGGCCGGCAGACACCTCTCCCTGGGGTCAGGCAGATGCCATCGCGTTCCTGCTACAGAAACTGAAATTGACGAATATCATCCTGGTCGGGCATGGCCTGGGTGGTGCGGTGGCCCAGATCCTGGCCACACGTCTCTACCGCGAACAGACAGCCGGCCTGGTGCTCATAGATACACTCTGCTATCAACACGCCTTCGCCCCCAACTGGCCACTGCCCGAGATGGAGAAACGCCAGGACTACGACGCCCCCCAACAGACGGAACTGAAAGATCTTATACATGATCTGCGCGAAACGCTGCCTAAAGGTTCACAAAAAGCCAGCGATTTCAGTAAGACCATCAATCAGTATCTCAAAGTCTGGAACAGCGAGCTGGGCAAAGAGCTGCTTTTCCAGCATATCCGCCTGCTGATTCCCAGCTATGTCAACTCCGTTTCATCTGATCTACGCAGGCTGGACAGGCCGGTACTGATCATCTGGGGCGAAGAAGACCAGCAGATGCCGCTCAAATACGCCGAACGACTGAGTCGCGAAATTGAGGATTCACAACTTGTGACAATCCCCAATGCGGGCCACCTGGTGCTCTTTGATGCACCTAACGCGGTAGCTAAGGCCATCGTTGATTTTGTGCAGGCATAAACCAGGGCCAGGGGCAGAGTCCCTGGCCCCGAATTTATTTTTTGAAAACGATGTCAAAACCCTACATAACCCTACAGGGCCGCTCCAGAGGCCGATTTAGGGATATTTCACCTCGATACTGAGAGATGTGCATTGAGGTTGCCCGATCTCTATCGGTGCATGCATATGCTATACTTGCACATATGCAATGTATTTCTATCGCGGCAGGATTGCCATGAATACTGATCAATGTGAGATCGAGTTTGACGCGGAGATGTTGAAGAAGCGCCGTCCCTGGTACTACCTGGCGGGCGCTCTATTTCTATCCAGCCTGGTCCTACAACAGCCGCTTATCTTCCTGGCGGCGCTCTTCACGTTCATGGTCGGACTGATCCCCGAACTCTGGTATCGCCGTGCGCTGCGTCACCTGACCGCGCGCCAATGGGTGAACCAGCGTCACCTTTTCTTCGGCGAAGAGGTCACGCTGGCTATGAGTATCGAGAACCAGAAACTGCTCCCCCTTCCCTGGCTACAGGTCGATAATAAAATCACACCTCCGCTGGCGCTCTCACGCACGCACACGAGTACTCCCTCCCTGCAAAAGACGCCGCAGGATACACTAGCCAGTTCCTGGCTGCTCTGGTCGCTCCAGCGCGTGACACGCTATTATCGCATGCATGCGCAGGCGCGCGGCTTTCACATTTTCGGACCGGTGCGCATGAGAAGCAGCGATCCTTTCGGCTGGCTCGAAACCGAGGTCACCATACCGTACGGAGAAGCACTGCTGGTCTATCCGCTGATTGCTCCGCTGGAGGCCTTCGGACTCTCTTCAATCCACCCGCTGGGCGACTACAGTTCACACTACCCGCTGCTGGAAGACCCACTGCGCATCGCCGGAGTGCGCGACTACCAGATCGGCGACGATCCACGCCGCATTCACTGGAAGGCTACCGCACGCCTCGGCGAACTGCAAAGCAAAATCTACGAACCCAGCAGTCTCAGACGCTTCCTGGTGCTGCTGGACACCTACAACCACTCTCCAGACTTGAGGGAGACGGACAAAGATATTCAGGAATTAACGATTAGCGTGGCTGCATCCTTCGCTATGTGGGCGCTCGATGAGGGCTACATGGTGGGCCTGCTGGCCAATAGCTCCATGATCATGATACCAAGCAGGTTCGCCGAAGGAGCCACCACGAAGGCCGGTCGACCACTGGCGGACACGGTCGAGGCGCTGAATAAGGTTTCTCCTCCGGGTGTTAGCATCACTTTCGCCTCGGACTACAGCCAGTATGAGCTCATCCTCTCGACCCTGGCCCGGCTGGTACCCGCCTATCACACCCCCATTGAGCACTGCATCGATACGCAAGACGATATGTTCCCTCTTGGTACGACGATTGTGCTGGTTAGCACGGCCAGCACAGTCAGCCGGGCAACCATCGAACGGCTCACGAATATGCGCGCTCGAGGCTGCACCACCCACCTGATCCTGACGGGTGATCGCCAGAACCAGCCCCTGGCAGAGCAATTGAACCTGCCCGTCCACTATGCAGGCGGAAAGGAGAAATGGCATGAGATTACCAGCAACATCCGAGACGGCACAAGCACGGCCAGTCTTCAACTGGATTGACCACCTGGCCGTCCCCATCATCAGCAGCATCATGGAGACCCAGCCAATCGCAATGCTGTTGTTGGTCTTGCCCCTCATGTTCGACCCGGGAAATACCAGCAGCGCCGGGGCACCACTGCTCAATTCGCTGCTGATCAGTGGTCTGCTATTGAGCCTGCACTGGTGGGAGATCTTTGTTCACTTCAAAGCCGATTCACGACGCATCTCACAAGTTCGCAACCTGCGTTTTCAAGGCTTTCTGATCGCTCTTGTGATCACATTGAGCATAGAACTACTGATCAGAGCCGACATCATCGCGTTCTTTTTCGCCATCGCCCTGGTCATCTGGAGCTGGCGGCGCGGCATGCTCTGGACAGAGTTTGAAATGATCGATGATCGCCTGATCCTCACCTTCAAAGCCGGCTTCATTCTTCTTATCCTCACACTGCTCCTGACCATTCTGCGACTCTACGATGCGGCGGTAGCCAGCAAGCTCTTACAAGCTCAGGCGCTGGCGCTCCCGCTCTTTTTCCTCAGCGGCCTGATTACGCTCTCTTTCACACGCCTGAGTGCCACACGCAAAGAGAATGCACGCAGCGTGACTGGCAAACGCCTGGACTCTTCACGCACCTGGCTGACAGTGCTGGCCATCGCCTGGATAGTGCTGGTGGCTCTGAGCATCGGCCTGGAACTCTTCTCATTTCAACTGGTCCAGAATCTCTTCCAGCCCGTCTGGTATGCCCTGGAGGTCGTCTTCAGATGGTTCCTCTCGGTCATCGATGCCATTCTGGCGTTCCTGCTGGCCCCGCTCCACGGGCTGGCAAACAATCAGGCAACGCCTCCGCCTCTGCCGACACCGATCGACCAGCCACAACAACATCCGCTCAAGCCGGGTGCTATGAGCATGTCTCCGCTGTTGCTCCTGATCGCTCGCATCGCGCTGGTGGCCGTTGTGCTGAGTATTCTCGGGCTGATCGTCTGGTTTATCCTGCGTCGTAAACCTGTGGTGGTTGAGGATGAGGGTGAACGAGAGGTACGTGAAGGGCTGGGCATCAGCGCGCTATTCAAAGCACATCGGCCAGAACGAGAGCGCGAGCAGGAGCCAGCGTTCGCCCTGGAAACGCTTGATCCCGCTTCAGCTCGTGCGCACTACCGCGAGCTACTGCAAACGATGCAGCACGACCAGCCACGACTGGGCAAACTGCCTGGCGAAACTCCTTCCGAGTACCAGCGCCGGCTACAACTGAGCTTGCAGCGCGCCTCCACACCTACAGCGGATCCGGAAGAGACCCCACCGGAACCGGAGATCCTGGAGCAATTAACACAGGCCTACGGACAGGAGCGCTATGGCGGGCGACAACTCGACGCATCCAGGCGGGACTACCTGCGCACCTGGGTGCCACACCTGATCCGCCGGCTGACTGGCAATAACTAGGCTTCGGCCCGCTGCCGAACGAGTGCCATGATTTCTTCCTGAAGAGGATTTTTGCTCTGCTGATCATACTCGGCACGCGCTCGCTCGACATCTTCGATATATTGCTCTGACCAGTTCCGTAATGCCCAGATCGGCTCAATAAGAGTGCGGCCCAACGGGGTGAGCGAATACTCTACCATCGGCGGCACTACCGGATAGACGATCCGTTGCACCAGTCCGTTGCGCTCCAACCCGCGCAAAGTCTGCGTCAACATCTTCTTCGAGATGCCCGCGATATGCGCATGCAGCTGGCTGAACCGCTGTGTTTCCTCTCGCAAAGCCACAACGACCAGCATTGTCCACTGGTCGGCAATTAATTCGAGTCCACGCCGCGTGCGGCAATCAGGCCGAATAATCGGCTCTTCTATCTTCTTTCTGGTCACCATACGCTAACTATAGCACATGAGGTTACTATGGGGCCAGTTCTGAACTGAAAGATGATGCTTCGTCAATCTTGATCTCTGGCTGAGCTCAATAGTTTAAGGTTACTATCGGGTAACTATGCCACTTTCTCGTTCCTCCTTACAATATATAAGCTTCTTCTCTATACTTTGTCATATCAACGTTGCGCTGCTTTCTGTAGCCTGATAGCTGAGGAAACCATAAAAGGAGAGACAAATCAATGTCATTATTACGTATCGCGATATTAGGTGCGGGTGACATCGGCGGCATATTAGGACGCAAGTGGGCCCAGGCCGGTCATTCCGTGGCCTTTGGAGTTAAAAATTCATCATCAGAGCGAGCACAAAACTTGCGAGCAGATCTGGGTGAGCATATTCTCATAGGCTCCCCGGCAGAAGCCCTGACACAGGGGGATATCGTGCTGCTCGCGGTTCCAGGCAGTGCAGTCGAGGATCTCATCAAGACTCACGCTGAGTTGCTGGACCACAAACTGATCATCGACGCGACGAATCAAATCACCAAAGGACAAACCGCCGCCACCAAGCAATGGCAAGGTCGTGGCTCACTAAATAGCCTGAGCACCATTCAGACTCACGCTCCTCACGCTCGCGTCTATCGAGCATTCAACTCGTACGCCTGGGAAGCGTTCGCCAATCCACTCTACCAGGGCGTGCAGGCCGACCTGTTCTACTGCGGCCCCGATGGCGAGGATCAGGCGATCGTTGAGCAGCTCATCGCCGAGATTGGCCTGCGTCCGTTGCGCCTGGGTGGTCTGGACAAGATCGAAGTGGTGGACGAGGTTTTACAACTCTGGGCCACGCTCGCGCTTTTCCAGGGCTGGGGACGCGATAATGTCGCCTTCAAGGTACTGACACGATAGAACTTTTGATATCAGTGATACATGCATACTGCCAGATAAACCAACAAAACTATACATATACAGTTAAAGGAGAATATGATGAGAGCCGTTGTTGTTACCGAATTCGGCGGACCCGAAGTGCTCAGCGTACGAGAAATGCCTATCCCCCAGCCCGGACCAGGACAGGTCACCATTCAGGTCGCCTACGCAGGTGTGAACTATGCTGAGACGATGGCACGCCGGGGCGGCCTCCACAGAGACCAACTTCCGTTCATTCCCGGCCTTGAGGTCGCAGGGCACATCCACGCGCTCGGCGAGGGCGTCGAGGGACTACGCGTGGGGCAGCCAGTCGCCGCGCTGACGATGAGTGGAGGCTATGCGGAGATCGCGCGGGCCCAGGCTTCTCTGACCTTTCCATTAGATCAATACGGCCACCTCATCGATCTAACCACGGCCGCCGGCTTCCCC
>JAFMRP010001723.1 GCA_017354095.1 Ktedonobacteraceae bacterium | reverse complement strand
TCGAACGCATTCAGGTCGATTACTATGGTACACCAACACCCATCAATCAGTTGGCAACTATTAACGTCCCGGAGGCTCGCCTCCTGACGATCCAGCCCTGGGACCGCAAACTGCTGACTGATATCGAAAAAGCTATTCAAAGGTCTGATCTGGGGATTAACCCCAATAATGACGGACAGATTATTCGCCTGGCCATTCCGCCTATGAGCGAAGAGCGACGCCGTGATCTCGTCAAAATGCTGCACAAAAAGCTGGATGAGCACAAGGTCGCGATCCGCAACGTCAGGCGCGATGTCCAGGAGAAATTGCGTGATCGTGAGAAAAAGAAAGAAGTTTCCGAAGACGAGCTGAAACGCAGCTCCGATAAGCTGCAAAAGCTCACCGACCGCTACATCGATGAGATGGAAAAGGTTGGCAAAACAAAGGAAACGGAGATCCTGGAGGTCTAAACTTGGCCAAGATGCAAAATCTCTTCTCTTTGACGAAAAAGAAAGAGAATATTTCGGCACAGACTTACCCTGACACGTCAAAGCACATTTCGTCTCGCCCGCGCCACATCGCCATCATTATGGATGGCAGTGGGCGCTGGGCTACTAAACGCCATATGCCTCGCCTGGCTGGCCATAAAGCCGGCGTGACCGCGCTCCGCCGCACCGTCGAATGTGCCGCCAATGAGAATATTGAGCTGCTTAGCGTGTATGCCTTCTCCACCGAGAATTGGGGCCGCCCTCGCGCAGAAGTCGATGGATTGATGCGCCTCCTCTGGGAGAGCCTTCGCGCTCACCTGGCAGATCTGCACCGCGATGGCGTGCGTCTGCGCCATCTTGGCCGTCTACAGAATCTCTCGCCCGATATTCAACAGGCCGTGCGGGATTCCGTCGAGTTAACCCGCAATAATACCCGCATCGGCCTCAATGTCTGCTTTAACTATGGCGGTCGCGCCGAACTGGTGGACGCCATTCGCCAGATCATCGCCGATGGCCGGTGCCCAGAATCGATCACGGAAGAATTGATCGCTTCCTACCTCTATACACGCGATCTACCAGATCCCGACCTGGTAATTCGCACCGCCGGAGAGATGCGCGTCAGCAATTTCTTGCTCTGGCAATCCGCCTACAGCGAGTACTACGCGACTCCAACCCTCTGGCCCGACTTCGGACACGAAGATCTCCTTGATGCCCTGTATAGCTACAGTCAACGTAAGCGTCACTTTGGCCACAGGACTTCCGCTGACGACGAATCCTAGTATAACCTGTTTACCACTACGGGGAAGTTGCTTTGCAAAGCGCCAATGAACAAAATAATGCAATGAGACCGCCTGCCGCCTCCCAGAAAACTTCACGTGCCTCTGTGGGCTTGCGCTGGTTGACGGCTCTCATCCTCATACCAATCGTACTTCTGCTCGCTTTGCTGGGCGGCTGGTGGTCATTTGCGGGCGTTACACTGGTGATGGTACTATGCACCTTTGAATTGCACGCAATGATGCTTCACACAGGCCATCGCCCACTACTCTGGATGAGCCTGGCCATAAGCACAATCTTCCTGCTT
>JAFMRP010001722.1 GCA_017354095.1 Ktedonobacteraceae bacterium | reverse complement strand
GCTTGTTGCTCGTGGCGGTGTCAGTGTACCGGCGGATAGCTGGCCGATCATACTGGTACTGCTTATGGTGGTAGTGGTGGTGCAGAGTGTGGCTACGTATTTCGCGGGCAGCAACGCAGGTCTGCGGGCACTGGCTACAGTGGGTGGGTTCTGCCTCTTCCTGCTGGTTGGCAGTTTCGCTATTTTTGGCCTGGCGACCTGTTTGACGCTCCTTATTATCATGATCGTGCTGGCTATTGCTGGCGCGCGCTTTTATTTCCATCCAGTGGGAGAGGGGACGGTGGATATCGTCTATGCCGTGGGTAAATATCGCCGCACGCTTTATCCAGGTATCAATATTCTGCTGCCGTGGGAAAAGATTGCCCATCATGTCAAGGTGAGCGAGACCCAGTGGCTCTGTCCGATGCAGCGTGTACAGTTGTCGCGTAACGAGGATGTACATTTGCGAGCGATCATTTCCTATCAGCTTATGCCGGAGGATGCTCACCTGGCCGCGACGCAGGTCAAAAACTGGGAGGAGAGCCTGCGCGAATATTTCCTCGCCTGCCTGCAAAATATTGCTACTACATTCACCCCTGAAGATTTTATCGCCTGGCCGCAGGGGCTGCGTACGCCCCCTTCCGAGATAGAGCAGGCCAGTAGCCTGGCCCGGCGTGAACTGGTGAACCGTTACCTGTTCGCGCAGATGCGTGATCGTGTTGCTATATGGGGTGTGGAAGTGAAGCAGGTCAATGTTCGCGATGTGGTACTCGCGCCGCACGATAGCACTATTATCGAGGTTGCGCCGCCCTCCGCGCCAGCGCAAGAGGCGCAGGGGGCTCCTGAGGTCACCAGGCCTGCTCCGGTTATGCAGGTGTCGCTGCACCAGATGAATGATAGGCCCAAGCAGGTGAATAATAGTCCCAAACAGGTGGCTGATGCTCCCAAAATGGAGAAGCCGCCGGAGCCAGTGGAGCCCTCGAATGACCGCGTGGTCCCGCCGCGAGCGCTGAGTGAAGAGGTGCTTAAAAAAGTTTATAAAGAGGTGCAGGACGGTAAAATCACGGACCCGTCAACGATTCGCGAGATCGCGGCACGTTTCCAGCAGGTAGCGGACGATCCACAGGCCAGCCAGATGGTGTCATTTGACGCTGAGCGGGCGGCGCTCAACCTGTATGAGCAGGCTCGCAGATATGAAGAGCGTCATTACCGGAATGACAGGTTTTAGTGCATATGGGACCCTCAGCAAGGGAGGGTCCCATATGCGTTCACTGAAGCTTTCTCCTCGCCGCCTGCGGCGGGCTCGCAGAGGGGAAGGATTGATCGGGGGCTGCAAGGCAGCTCCCGAACCCCCAGTCAGGGGCAGAGCCCCCTGCACCCCCGCTTCAGTACACGCCAACGGAAGGCCCCACAGTTCCCCAAGCACGCGTGAAAAAACCAGAGAGGGGGTTGTTATGGGACCTGGATGCTGGCGAATTCGCGCAGCAGGTTATTGAAGGCTTCGGCCTGTTCCTCTTGTAAATGGAATTTGCACTTGTCGAGGATGCGTACTTCGACATTGGGATTGACG
>JAFMRP010001721.1 GCA_017354095.1 Ktedonobacteraceae bacterium | reverse complement strand
GGTGCTCCATCGTGATCAGTCCTCTGTTGCCTGTTCTTAGCGTGTGAGGCACTGAGCAAGAAGGCGTAATGATTCATGATGGATCACTCCGTGCAACAAGACAATGACTTCCTGAACACCCAACTGTTCTAATTCCCGAAGACGCTGCCGAATCGTCTCAGGAGACCCCTAACAGTCCACGGATGCGTTGCTGATCCAGGGGAAATTTCTTCGACGCATGTTGCGCTTGCTCCATAGCCTCAGCATCGGTAGCTCCGACAAATCCTTTCACATAGATGGTGCGACGAATCTCGCGTGCATCACGCCCCAGAGCTTCGCAATAGCGGTCGATGAGCGCGAACTTGTGGATTAACTCTTCAGGCGTTGGATGAGTCAGGTTGCATGCATCGGCATACTGCGCGACCAGCTTGAGCGTGACCTGCTCGCCTTTGCCAGCCACCAGCAAGGGAAGATGGGGCTGTTGCACTCCTTTGGGTTGATTGATCGCCCCCGCACCTGATAGGAGATCCCCTCAAAAAGAAGAACAAACCAAGCCTCTGACAATGAGGTGTTGATCATATCGTACTGATCGAGCACCTGGAGCATCTGGCGGGCAAAGCATGTATTCATGCGCTCTCCTTTTCAGCTCTATCCAGGCCGACACAACGCATCTCATTCTGGGTTTGCATACACCTTGTCCAGTAGAATGTCCTCTGCTACACGCATATCATACAATGTTCGCCTGAGCGTGCTTCTATCCCTGCCGGTGAAGGACACGAGATTCCAGATGGGAGCGAGAGGATCGTGAACGTTGAGCATCTCCACCGTAGTGGTCAGGACGAGAGGTAGAGGACGCAGTGTCCCAAGGGTCTCGCGAATGATCTGCTGTATCTGCCATTCTCGTCCCCCATCCGGGCACACCAGCAGCAGTAGAGGGAGCACATAGCCCTCCCTTCTCCATTCAGTGGAGCGGATAGAGGAGGCATACCCTTCCAGGGTCTGACGGAGATGCTGCAGGGCGTTCCAGTGGACGTGCCATTCCAGCCAGAAACGCACCCGCTGCGCCCCTACCTGGTATTCCCCGATCCCATGTGGCTTTTCCCACGTCCACGCGGGCAGTGAATGCACATAGTATGCTTGCTCTCGGGCGTATCCTGTTTCCCACCAAAGCAAGCGATGCCCTGGGTGCTGGACCGCGCCTGTGGCCAGCCTGGTAAAAAAGGTGTACACCCCAATGGTCTGAGTAGCATTGCGGCGTAACTGGTCGATCCCTTTTTGAGTATACACTGGATAGGGATGCGCTTGTCCTTTGTCCTGTACCGCGATCGTTCGCAACGGGATATGGTGGCGCAAGGCCAGCAGACGCAGCCCGTGCGAGGAGAGTCGCCAGCGCGGCATGGCAGGATCTGCTACCAACTGTTCTGTTTCCAGGCAGCACAGCGAACGCATGGCGAAAAGATACTGTTTTACTGATACCTCCTGCACCCCAAGAAATGCGCCCAGCTGAGCGCTGGAGAGCAGGGGGTGCACCAGCAGGAGCTCCATCAGGCGATACTGGTGCCGTCCTAGC
>JAFMRP010001720.1 GCA_017354095.1 Ktedonobacteraceae bacterium | reverse complement strand
AGCTTTCCTGATGCGACGAGTAGCTGCGCTTTTCCTGATCAGTACCTGACTGACCAGGATCCTCCTTCGATAGGTAAGCGGCTATTTGCGAGAGAACTTGACGCGCGTTTTCATACTGCTTGCCTTTCAAGTAGGTTGGCAGCAAAAAGCCCCAGCCCTTCCAGTAATTTACCGTCAATGTCTGCTGGAAGCCCTTTTTCGTCTCGGGTGGCAATGCGTCATTCTGCATAATTCGCTGGTAATTTAGTTCGGCCTCTTGAAATGACTTTTGCACTAACTCTGGGATCCGCTCCTGTCGCATACCCCGCCCCCAGTACACCCAAGCAATGTTGAGCAGATCATCGCTATTGCTCATCTCAGGGTACTTTTCACGAGCGTTGAGAAAGCCATCAATGGCCGCCTCTGTCTGAGCGCTGGGTGTATCTCGGTGATTGAAGACTAAGATAAACCGTCTGATCCATATGAGAGGATGATCAGGCCAGCGGCGGCTCCATTCGTCGGTCGCCTGCCATTCTGCTTGACGATAAGCCTCCCGCTGTTTCGGTGAAGAATCCGAGCCAGGATATGGATGCGTGTCTTGCCACCTCTTCATAAGGAGATTCATGGCCTGGAGAGAATATGGGAAGCTGCGCAGTATTTGCTCGTCCGCCCATCGCACACCGTCTTGATCACTGATGATCTTATACCCCTCGCCAAGTGTGAGGAGCAGGTCCTTGTCACCCGGCAAATTACGCCTGCGTAATCGCTGCAAATCCTCTTCGATCTGCTGACGGAGTTGGGGATGTTCGGCCGGCGGCTTGACGCGGAATTCCAGTTCCCAGAGCGTCTTGTAATATGTCAAGGCCTTCGGATCAGCCTGCCGCTGAAGCAGCATGCGCAATTGCTGCGAAGCCGTGTCTAACAAATCCTGGTCGTTAACCTGCTTCAGATACTTGTAAGCCTCAAGGCTTGTCGGGCAGAGTTTCATGAATGTTTTCAGATGCGCCGCCGCTTGATCCTTATCCTGGTAAGTACGTAACTGGTAGCTTTCGACTAAGGCTAGATGAGCCCAGGGAAAATTCGGCGCTCGTTGCAAGGCTTGGCGCAGGAATTCGACGCCCTCTCCCGTCCGCCTGCCGATCAAGAGACGGCCATAGAGATAAAGAAACCTGGGATCTCCCGGATGCTTGGCGAGGAGAGTGTGGTACTTTTGCAGTAGCATTTCCCGATCATTGTCTCGCGATAAGCTTCTAATAGACTCCTGGTATTCGCGGTGAATGAAGAGATCATGAGGGCGCTTGGCTAGTAAGGGGCTTAAGATAGTCGTCCTTTGTTCACGTAGTTGGCTAGAACTGACCCGCGCATCGTCAGCAGCAGGCAGCTTTTGGAGCGCTCGTTTCACTTCGAGGCTGGGCTCACAGGCATAGCTTGCAGTCTGTGCGCACACGGCGGCTTGCAGCGCGATGGTCAGTAAGCACCCTCCGAGGAGCGAAGCAATGGCCCGACCCTTGACTGAGTTTAGTGGTCTGGTTGTCAATTTAACACCTTCTGGTATTGCCCTTTCCCAGGCT
>JAFMRP010001719.1 GCA_017354095.1 Ktedonobacteraceae bacterium | reverse complement strand
CACCTAAATGCACATTCATATCCCAGAGCTTCATTGGCGACAATGCTGCATAGACACCTGCCGCACTCTGGATTGGAATGTCGTATTGCGTGGCTTTGGCTTTGGCTATATTGTGTGCGCCTTCGTACCAGAGATGACCCTGCGCACGTAATTCTTTTGGCGCTCTCTCATAGAGAAATTTTAAATTTGCAGTGCCATGCTTAATTGCTGCTTCAGCAATCTCGTCTGGTGTTTTTCCTTCAGTTTCTTCTGGGCGCAAATTCGGATAAACCTGCGCATTGCGCAATAAATTAATATTCTGCGCAAAGCCCTCACTGTCACGCATTGCATCAAAATCGGCACGCGTATATGTTTCCTGGCGCTGACTAAGATTTTCACCAGAAGTGGGCTGGCGACTGGAGATCAGTGCGCCATGCCCAGCATTGCCTTTTAGGGGCAGTGGTTGAAATTGCCGCTCGTGGGTTAATGCGCGAATTTCTGGCGGCAATGAATACGTAGTGCCTGTTACTTCTTCTGCGGCTCCGGTTGTTTCGCCGGTCGCCGCGCGCCAAGTATTGTAAGCACTTCGCCAGACATCTCGGATACGTCCACCACCTCGACGTTTGGTGGCCACTTGATCGATGATCCTTGCGTAGTCGCGTTGCGCGTCTGCACGTTGCTCTGTGTCTGTTCCGGTCTCTTCGAGGTCTGTGCCAATGAACTCTCCATTGCCAGGAATAATTCTGAGATGCGCCGCATGCGCATTTGCAACATCAACAACGGTATCGGCAATATCCTGGTTATCCGCCAGGATATGCACCTTTGCACCGTCCTCAGTTGGCTCTAGTGTATGAAATGCGAGACCGTTTTGCAACAATTCGTTGTGGATATCCGCTAAACTGCCTTTTAACTCAAATTGCGCCATCCCGTGCGCACCGCGCTGATTAGGCTGAAACACCAAAACTTGCTTTTGATTGGTAATCGAACCTTTGATAGCGGCGGCTGCGCGAACCACGTCATAATTACCGCGCGCTGTCACCATCAGTGTATTTTCAGCGCCATCAGCCCAAGCTCCAATCACGTCTGTACTACGTGATACCAATCCTAATTGTTCATCAATATCGCGATTGAGCTTTGTCAGATGCTGATGTCGCTGACCTGACAGTTCCGTCTGCGCCTGCCCAAATGTCAGATTTGCGATATTGGGTGATACAAATGTTCTGCCCGTACCCTTCTCAGTAAACTTACCTTCCTCATCGCGTGGATGCAAATGCTCCTTCCAAACGATGTCATCATAAGCGAGAGGAATTATCAGACTTTTTTTTTCTGCATTTTCCTCTTCTGGCGCAGCATCACTGCCCAGGAGCGTCTGCGTTATTGCATCCAGTGACGGCATCTCGGGCACTGCCGGTGGTGCCTCGTCCAGTGAATCGCTGGGGCTGCTCGTACTCGTACTGGGTGTTGGCACTTTTGGCAAAAACGACTGTGGCTTGGGTACGCCGCCACTGCTACTGCCTGCGCCACTCTTACCTCGCTGACCGCCACCAGGACCACCAGGAGGTTTGGGACCG
>JAFMRP010001718.1 GCA_017354095.1 Ktedonobacteraceae bacterium | reverse complement strand
TGAAAGGCGACTATATGCTTAATATTGGCAAGCAGCGTAAACAACAATTCAGTCTCTTCACGATGCAAGTATTCCAATGACTGCGTGGCGAGATAAAACGCGGCACCGTACTTACGCAATTCCGCCAATGCGCCCCAGTCCACTCCCAGCAGTGTCTGGAACTCATCGACAAAGATCGGCATCTGTTTGCGTTCGGCCATTGGGAGGCTCCCCTGTGCTTCCAGAGCTCCCTGGATAAGATTCAGAATGGTGGCCCCTAACACCAGAGCAATATCTTCCCCAACCACCCCTTTTGCCAGTTTCACCAGGATGATCTTCTCCTCTGCGATAAGCCGGGCAACATCTACTGTCGAACGACTCTGTCCAATAATACGCCTGGCGATCAGATGCTCGAACTTGGCGGTCTTGGAGATAACAGGATTAATAATGTCGCGCTGCTGAGTCAGTGAAAGGGGATCATAATAGGTATGCCACCAGCGCAAAATGAAGTCATCCTCGACGTGTGAGAGCAACGCGTGACAGAAGCTCTCGCTCGTCAGAATGCTCATCACATCAAGGAGCGTATACTGCTGGTGTTCTAATCCTTGTACGCAGAGCCTGCGATTGGCTTCAAAGAGCGTGCGCAGACTAAACTCAAAGGCATTCTCCATACGCGGCCCCCAGGCGTCATGCCAGATGGCCTTGAGCGCGGTGATCAGATGCGAAACGGTGGTATCCCGTGACCTGCCTAAACGCACATCCAGCGGATTGAGACCGACCGCATAGGCTGGATCAGCGAGATCGATCCAGACGACATCGTCACAACGATGTGTGGGTACCAGACGCAATACTCCTTCGGCCAGGTCTCCATGAGGATCGATCAGTACCAGACCGCCTCTCTGCATAGCGAGCGTCGCTAAGCGCTCGATGAGCGTACTTTTTCCCTCGCCGGATTTGCCAGCGAGCAGGGCATGGTGCTCCAGGCATTCGGGTGGCCAGGCAAAACCCAGCCGGTGGCCGGCGTGCTCCGAGATGCCGATGGGTTCCATGTGCGCCACAAGACGTGCCAGATCTGGAGAAAGCAATCTGCTACGCTCCCATCGATGTGTGAGGTGCGAAAGACTCGATAGCGTCGAGGATGGTGGCAGGTGCCAGAGCGCGGCAATCGTTTCGGCATCGATCAGGTGCCGAGACCATGAAAGGCCGCGAGTCCAGGAAGTGCACGTACGTTGTGGGAACCAGATTCGATGTGGCACAAAGTAGTTGCCAGCGCCCGCTGCCAGATGGAACTGTCGATACGCCGCGAGCAGTCGGTTAAGGAGGGCGCGCAACCCCTGACGTTGCCTCCAGATCTCCATCTGCGCCGCCACGAAGCGCTGGATACCCGTACTATGGCTTGTGGTTTTTGTACCAGTGGGTGGTTTCACTCCTGGCCCAATGGCATAACAGCGCAGGCGGACGCGATATGCCTGTCTCATCGTTTTGCGCCGAACCAGGTTCTGATCATAAAGGGGGGACGCAAAAACATGCCGGAACAAGCGTCGTATGAGCCAGAGGAACAGTAGTAACCCC
>JAFMRP010000481.1 GCA_017354095.1 Ktedonobacteraceae bacterium | reverse complement strand
TCTTCCACCACCGTCACGTAGCAAGAGGAGAGTTGTGGATGGCAGGTGCCAGCATTGAAAAGGGTTGGCGTGGCAGGAGTAAACAAAAACTGCGAAATGCATTCATAAAACGCAAGCGCAGAGGCTTCCTTGTGTACTTCACCCAGGGCTACCCCCATAGCCACGCGCATCCAGAACAATTGCGGAAGTTCTATGCGCTGCTCGCCCGCCTGGAGAAAGTAACGATCATAGAGGGTTTGCAGTCCTGGATACGCGAAAAGCAAATCTCGTTCAGGATGAATGGCCTGGGCCAGTTGAGACAGATCAAAATCGAGCAGACGTGGATCGAGCAGCCCGACCTCGACACCGCGTTGAAAATAGAGCGGGAAATACTGTTGATAGAGCACAGACGCGTCCGTCAGTCCGATTGGCTGCCATGAGGGCTGAACTTCCTGATACAATGCCAGCAAAAGAGCACGAGCTGCGACAAAGGTATACGCTGGTTCTATTTCAATCTGAGCACGCGCAGCAAGCAAGAGCGCCTGCCAAAATTGTGCGGAGGTGGCATTATCGGGAAGCGTAGTCAGCAGATCTTCTCGCAAGCGCTTCTGATCAATGAGAGGCGCTAATCCTTGACAGACATCGGTGAGAACTGCCTGGATATTAAGAGCAGAAGCATCTCCTTCCCCGAGAAGAGAAGTGGGAGGCCGAAAAACAAGTGAGTGTGACATAACCCTATTTCCTCCAGAGACAACAAAAAACCTGTTCTTCGCGGAAACAGGTTGAACAGGCAAGAAAATGGGCATGCACACGAAAGGCGTAAAAAACAAGCACTTGCTGGTCTTCCCTTTTCACGCGAAGGGAGATATCCAAAACTCAGTGGTGGGCATTCGGGCTGAACCAGGAATGGTTTTACCGTTGCGCGACAGCGCCGGACTTTCACCGGACTTTCCCCATCTTTCAGCGATGCCACGATAGCATCGCCCTCTGAGTAGCTCCCCGTTCCTGTGTAGAAAACACAAGATAGAGGATTTCTAGACACTAAACTACCACATATTGTGTTTGAAGTCAATAGAAAGGCTACTTTTTTTGTGAAAAGAGGCTGTCTCGGTCTATCGCCTCTTCCACCATTGTCAAGAAACACTTGATGATGGGACATGTGAACACAATCAGCCCAGCTGGACCGAAAAATGGGATTATCGGCACAGTTTTCCTACCGATGTGGTATATTATCGGCAGAGTTGGCAAGATTATCTCTCAAAAAACTGTGCCGATAACAAGGAGGAACTATGTGGAGTGAGATTGCAACCTGGCAGGAGCAATTGAACCTGCGCCCGGACCTGTCAGGGTTTCAGGCCACGCGACGTTTTTGCACATCTAGAATGGGACACACTCCCTCATTGACCTGGACCGAAAAATGCAACCGATGCCCGTCAGGCAAGTGTGGAGCGACGATGTTGACCTGCTCACAAAGTGCCTCCAGATCCTGGTTGTATCGCTTGTCATTGAATGGCCGAAGCGACACCTCCACAGTATCTTGCTCCTGTTTCACCAACCCTGGCAAATGGAAAAAGGGAGCCAATCGTTTCCAGGTTGCATGTTCATATGATGCTGGGAAATATCGGTCACGTGTCCACATCACCAGATTCACCAAAGCCACTTTGAAGACAGTCATCACCTGGTCTTTGCTGTTATCCAACTCATACATGGCTCGCTCATGTACTTTGAGGTCTTCTAAAGCACGTAATAACTGGCGCTGTTCCTGACAATAGCGCTCACACTTGCGATGTTCTTGATTGCTCTTCTCGTAGGCTTTCCATTGCCGTTGTTGGTACTCATCGATTTCAGCATCGGCGATGACCTTCTCTTCTTTGAGCGTTTTCCGCAGGCGCCAGTCCTCTATGCCTTGCTGTTCTAACTCGATCTGATGATCGTTCAGAATACGATATAACGCTTTGGCTCGCTCTTTTGTCAGCTTGCAACGCTTCGTGTAGAGTTTACTGGCATTGCGGCATCGTTCGCGTGCCCCTTCCGCCCAGCACTGTACATTCGCCAGCCGCTTTTCGAGCGCAACACGTTTCTTCGCGACCTCAGAATTCTCCACTGGCTTTTTGCTGTAGCCATGGTTGATATCCAACCCCAAGGGGAGTAAGAAGTCACGAATGATATTTTCCTGGAGAGGCCAGCGTCGGGTGTAGGTTTCAGCAAGCCCCACAGCGTCGATGGTTTCTGCTGTGCTCACAATCGGGATGAGTTTAGGAGCGGTAGGCGGTGCTGGCGCAGGCGTGGCCTGCCATCCTGGTTCCCACCAGGCGCGTTCCTCCCAACATAAATCTGCATCCCATCGCCTCGGATAGTCCAGATCTTCTTTTGTCGGGGGCACAGGCGTCTTTCGGCAGAGATCACGGATCAGAGCGACGCGAAGCTGAAGCGTCTGCCCTTTTTGTTCAGGTAAGGGAAGAGCGATAGAAGCTGGTGCTACCTCACGAAGAACGTCTCCTTGTTTCGAGACCCGCAGCGGGACAAACGCTCCAATGTCCGTGAAGGAGTCGAGCCCACCATATTGATCGGTTCGTAGGACAGAGATGGCCGTTCGTCCCGCCTCTTTTAGCCCTGCAAGAAATTCTGCTGCCATTCCCTCACGATCGACCACAATGTGCTGGACAGTACCAAGACCGGCTTCTTGCTCATACCGCTTGATCATGGTCGGCAACCCCGATGTTAAATGCTGATCGCCACGATGGGTCGTGACCAGCAGAGGGTTTCTTTGTTGAGAAATCCTTTCAACTGAGGAGGGAGCAGATCCTCTCCTGCCCTGGGAAAGACTACTCCCTGCTTTTCTCCCTTCTTCCAGAGCGTCTCTTTTCAGGAGCTTAGCCTCTTTTTTGTTGAGCACTGATACTCACTAAAGCATGACGCCAAAACGCATAGACGTGTTGTTCTTTGCTGGTATCTAAACCCAGGAGACGAACGTTGTGCATATGCGCCAAGCTCGCCAAGAGATCCTCCTCCGTTCCCCAGAGGTTCCCGGCGCGGTCAAGCGCGCGAACCTGTGGAGCGAGAGAGGACAGGTGATTCTCGAAAGGCGTGAACTCGTAGAGCGTGCTTCGCTGGGAAGCCAGTTCAGGGTCAGCCTGTTCCCAGGAAGCCAGGAGTTCAGAATAGTATCGGCGTTTGCGATGAAACTCCTTGCTGAAGGCATATTTCTCGGTTCGTTTCTGGAGCCATTGCAAACGGCGATCTGTATCATAGTTCCAGGCCGAAAAAAACCGATCCAGGCTGACGACAGCGACAGCGAGGGGGTCGAGCGCCAGATGATGGGCGTATTGGGCCGCAACCAGGTTGGTACAGATATCACTGTCGATGCTAAACACTTCTTCCAAGAGATCAATCGCGGCAGGGCCACCATAGCGGGCAACTTCTCGCTCATACGTGTCGAGGACCGAGCGTTGGATCAATCCTTGAGTAGCAAGTTGACGACTCCAAGAAAGCAGAAAATGGAGGGCGGGCTGGACTTGCTCGCTTGTGCCCGCATGGATACGGACACGGAGATGGGGTTGGGGATCGGCGTAGCGCACAAAGAACCAGCGATCGATACGTTGCTGCTCACGGAGTTGGGCGATGAGTTCACGCAAAGGCCTGGCGATGATCGCTTCTTGCTGTTCCGGTGTACAGTAGAGCTTGATATAATTCCAGGCGTCGCCGGGATAGCAGACACGAACTTGCGATGAAACGTGATGAGGGACCGGAGGGAAGGTTTTGGCTTGAGGAGAGACTTCCAAAGGAATGCTCGATTCAAGCGCGTCACGACGGAGCAGGGGGACAACGATTTCAGAGAAGTAAGGGGCTCCATCTGTATCCCTCAGCCAGAGGTGTTCAAGATCGGGAAGCACCTCCTGGAGGACGACCTGTTGCCCCTCTTTCAGGGTGTCGAGCGCTTGAAAGAGTTCTGCAACCATCAGCGGATGTTCGAGATCCAGCAGCAGACGATTATCGGCTTCCGTCAGATAGACATAGCGAGGGACCCGCCAGCGGGTGCGAAAGTCGCGGAGACTGAACCTGCGTGCCTCTCCGTTTCCCTGACCTTGTCGTTGAAGTGTCGTCGCCTCAAGAGTCCAGCGGGCTGGACTCAGCACCAGTGAGGCGTGGGGAGCCTGCCGGATGGTGAGACGAGGGAGGAAAGGAGCGATGGAAAGGCTCCCCCAATCGAAGCTGGCAAGCACTGGCATCCCGTCGGAGGCGATGTCGCTCAGAAAGCGGCAGACAGGAGGGGCTTGCGCGATGTTGAGCATATGGAGTTGACGCACAATCACTTTTTTATTCCGGGACAGCGAGCGGAGATAGAAGCGATCGTTGTGGATACCAACAACCAGATCGCGCAGGAGGATCACATGCTCAGGAGAACGTGTGGGGGTCGTGCCGACGGCGATCTCATGGGTATGCAGACCAGGACGGATGGCAACATTTGCACTCCGGGCATGCCAGGGTTGGTAGTTGAGTTCAGCGAAGATGCTCTCAGGCTCAAGAGCTTCTTCACGGGCGAGCAGATCGCGCAGTGCGTGCAAGCCGGCTTCTCCAAGCAGATCAAAGAAGCGTCCAAAGGAGCGGCCACCATTGGGCGAGCCGGGATTCGGGCTCACGACCGTGCACCAGTGACCACGATCGAGGGCCTCGCGAGAAGCTGCTTGAACTTGCAGATAGATTTCTAAAGAATGAGGAGCCTGTTCCACGCGCGGATTCCAGGTTTGCAGCGCCGCAATCTGGGCCTCGTTGAGTTCGACTTCCAATGCGTGGCAATTGAGAGCGTCCTGGGCCAGCTCGTGCAAGACCCGTTCGCGTTTGGCAGAAGCGTTAGTGTAAAAAAACCTTGGAGGCCGGAAGAAGCTGGGGGGAACGCCGAGGCCACATTCAGGGCTCAACAGTTCAAGGACAGGGACTTCGGCACCTGGACCATATTTTTCCAGGAACTGGTGACGATATT
>JAFMRP010000057.1:10908-12160 GCA_017354095.1 Ktedonobacteraceae bacterium | reverse complement strand
TGCCGAGCCGCTGACAGAGCCGCGTGGCTATCGTTTACCAGAATGTGTGCGTCATCACTATGAGCAGGCGGAGCAGTGGCCCGCGGGTCTGCTCGTATTGGGAGACGCGTTCTGCTCCTTTGATCCGATCTATGGCCAGGGCATGACTGTCGCGGCCATCGAAGCCGAAACGCTTGCCAACTGCTTGCGCGAGCAGCAGGATCAAGCTCAACCTGGCTTTGAACGTCTGGTACACCAGCGTATGCAAGACGCCATTTATCCAGCCTGGTGGCGAAGCGCCATTGAGGATCTACGCTGGCCAGGTGTGACTCATAGCGGATCGGAGTCGTTGAAGGGTGTTCCCTTGCTGCACAGGTACTTTGATCTGTGCCTCAAATTGTCTACCCGGCAGATAGTGAAGCAGATGCAAACGGGCGATTTTAATCCGCTGTTTATGAATTACTTTATGATGAACTGGTTGTTCATTTCTCCGCGTGAGGTCATTAATGCTGATATGCTTGCCGCTTTGCTGGAGACCGTGACTCCTGAGGAAAAGCAGGCGCTGCTGGCGGAGCTGTTTGAGGAGTATGGTCACGACAACATCGAAGCGATTCTGGACGAGGTTGTTCCTGCCTTCTCGTTTACCTTTGGAGGGCCGCTGGATTTCACGCCTGACGAAGGGGCTGTGGCATCTTAGCAGAGGTCGCAGCCTTTGGATGTGGAATCTGGTTTGTGTCCGGGTTGAGAGTGGTTGTGGGCTGCGTGGCGCGTTGATTCGGGGATGGAGGAGCCAACAGAAGTAACAGAAGTAACAGAAGTAACACTTTTTGGGAAGGGAAGAGTGTTACTTCTGTTCGTTGTGGTTGATTTCTTTGCACGAGCAAGCTATTGATGGAGTGTTGTATCCAAAAAACTGTTAGGAGTGTTACAAGTGTTAGTTTCTATTACTCTGTCACATTTCCTTTGACGGGTATGCTTCATGAACATAAACAAATGACGATTGCCTATCTACCATATTCATTATTATGAAGAGGGCAAGATTCAAGAAGTTTTTTCTCTTCAGTAATGTTATGCTAAAAACGCTTAACTCACTCAACTGGAAGGAAAAGGAGATTATATGGAAGCACAAGAAGACGCTATTGTTGATATTCCTGAAAACCGGATACGCTTCTTTGGCACTTCAGGAAAAATGCTGTTGCCCAGTCCTGCAACAGTAGAAACCTTGATTGAGAAAATACCTGAGCGCCAACTCATGACGACAGATCTCCTTCGA
>JAFMRP010000057.1:0-10898 GCA_017354095.1 Ktedonobacteraceae bacterium | reverse complement strand
TCACAGATCAATTCAACGTACAAGGTACTTGCCCTGTTACAACCAGAAAAGCCCTTCAGACGGTTGCCTCTAGCTCGTGCAAACAGGTTGCGTACTGGCGGATAATCAAGAAAAACGGGGAACTCTTCACTCATTTCCCTGGTGGGGTAGAGGGTCAGGCAGCTCTTCTAAGAAAGGAGGGGTTTACTATCGACACACAGGGGAAGAAACCAAAGGTAAAGGCATTCACACAACACCTGGCTCGCATCGATTAATGCGATTGTTTTCAAGAGCCAATTCGGGTCTTGCGCACTTTCGATGCTCAGAAAAAAGGGCAATTGCCAGATAAACTCATCCATCACCAAAATGAAGACAGATCCATTGAATGCCGGGGCTTATATGTAAATCGCCCGCGAACGCACGGGATTACGCAGCTGCGGTTTTGCCAAAAACCCCGGGTTATTTGAGGAAAAATCCCCGTTTTCAGCCGAAGTTTTTGGCAAAGCCTTCAAGCCTGTGTCATCGTTTGTAACTTACATAGTTCTATGATCAACGCTTGCTTGACTCATGAAAGAGCAATGATTTAGATATGGTTGTGGTTGTGCTCACGCGATGGCATCGCACGAATTGCCTGTAGATAGGCGCTCACCTGGTCGTCTACCTGTTGCGGGTAGGGATAGCCCAGCGCGCTGCCCACGGCCAGCGCAACCCTGCGGAAGAGCGCTATCAGGCGATCGAGGGCCTTCCAGGTCTCCTCACTATCCAGCGAGACATACGTGCTGGCAAACGCTGACCAGATCTCTGCTGGAAGCAAGTGCTTGAGCCCGCGTCCCAGCACTCCTGGCTTGACAGACCAGTCATGATCAATCTCAATGGACCATTCGAGCATCCGTCGCAGCGTCACGATCTTGAGGTCTTGGTCCAGGATCCATTTCGTGAAGGCGAGATCATCGCGCCAGAGGCTCTTAGCAACGTAGGTTGTTCCCCACCAGAACTCCTCAACGAGCGCTTCGTACTCTTCTCCTGTCGGTTGAGCAGGGATATACCCCTGATAGGATGGCAATTTCCACCCTGCCGTTCGCTGATCCTTGTCGAGAAGGACCCGATAGCCCGCGTCGAGCTCGGCGGGCAGGTGGGGTTCGGTGGCGATGCGATCCAGCACCTCTACTGGCCAGATACTATAATCAATTTTGACATAGTTCTGATAAATGACGCCCCGAAAGTAGGTTGCCAGATCGTAACTCGTGCCTTGATCACTCCAACGTACCATTGGCTGATCATAATCGGAGATCCAGGCAGTATCAAAGGCAAACGGCCTCACATCGCTCACGGCCAGAATCAGGTCGTAATCGGAAAGCAGGTCCACCGATCCGTCCGGCCTGGTACGGGTGCTCGTCAGGATCATGGTGCGGATCAACGAATGGGCCGTGCCCCAGGCCACCAGATGGTCAAGAACATCCTTCTCCTGCGGAATGTGCATGCTTTTATCCTCTCAATTTGTGTAAAACTACTGAACATACATAGCTCATCCGATGTGCCGCTCACACGGTCTGTAGATGAGCCACCAGGGAACATCGCGCATGAAATCGACCGCTATTCGCGCAGTCAATCAATGGTGTGGAAAATGGAGGAGCACGTGGAAGAACAATGAGACAAAGCCGAGAAGAAAGCTGATATGTTTGCCTGTCAGCGTTTTCGGCACAGAGAACTCTCACATATGCGGAGGGGCATATGTGGCCGCTATGACCATGCTGTTGTTGGAGGGAAAGTCAGCGTCAATATTGATGCATCGTATTTCTTCTCAATTGTCTACATTCCAGATTCCAATGGTTCGTTCATCTCTCGATGAGGGACACAATTTACAATTTGAGAGAAAGTGTATCTGATGGGGAGCGGTTTTGTCCAGGCAAGTTTGTCCAGATAGATCTTGTGGTTCTGCACTAAGATTTCCCGCTTAGAAAGCGTGGGAGAACCGCTTTACATCTTTCAGTAGTTGTGCTATTCTGGACGAAGTAGTACACAATCAACGGAAAAGTTGCAAAGAAGAGGGCTATGGGGCGACCAAGTGATGCCAGGAAGCGCTTGATAGAGGCCGCGAAAAACGTGATTTTCTCGCACAGTTACGAGGGAGTCAGTGTGGACGAGCTGTGCGCGGCTGCGGGTGTGGCTAAAAGCAGTTTTTATCATTTTTTTTCTTCCAAGCAGGATCTTGTCCTTGTGGCTATTGAGAGCCAGTGGCAGTGGTTTGAACAGGCTGTCCTGGAACCCACCTTTACGGGTCATCTTCCTCCGCAGGAGCGGATTTTGCATTTTTTTGACCTGGCGCTGGAGAAGCAGCAGCAACAGAAGCAGAGCGAGGGGTATATGCGTGGGTGCCCCGCGGGCAATCTGACGCTGGAGATGAGCACGCAGGATGAGCTCATTCGCACGCGGGTGCAGCAGTTTTTCCAGGCGTGGCTCAGATATTTTGAGCGGATGCTGTGTGAGGCGAAAGAGCAGGGGGTTGTGCCCACGACGCTGGATACAGCGGCGACCGCGCAGGCGTTACTTGCTTATTTTGAAGGGGTGATGCTCCTGGCCAAAGGTCGCAATGATCCCACTTTAATTCATACTTTGCGTACAGGTGTGCTCGCTTTGATGCAATATCGGAGAGAGCGTATCGGGTAGGCAGATCTTTTTGGTTTTTTATTGTGGACTAAATAGTACATAACAGGCGAAAAAAATTCCAGGAGGGAAAGAGAACGAGTGATGAAACGCGTAGTGATAACAGGAATGGGGCTGGTCACGTCCCTGGGGCACACGGTTGAAGAGACCTGGCAGGCACTCTGCCAGGGACGCTCCGGAGTCGGACCGATTGAGAATTTTGACGCGAGCGAATACCCGGTCATATTCGCGGGAGAGGTCAGGAACTTTGACGCCAGTCGTTATCTGGAGCGCAAGGAGGTGCGCAGAAATGATCCCTTCACGCACCTGGCGGTTGCCGCGTCCCGGCAGGCACTGGCGCAAGCGCGGTTGTCGATCACAGAGCAACTGGCTCCCGAAGTGGGGGTGTGTATCGGCAGTGGTGTCGGTGGGCTGATGACGCTCCATGAGCAGTTTGCCGTCCTGCATGAAAAAGGGCCAAAGCGGGTCAGTCCTTTTCTGGTGCCGATGATGATGACGAACGCCGCTCCTGGGATGGTTTCGCTGCTGACAGGAGCGCAGGGGCCGACGTGGGCCGCGGTTTCTGCCTGCGCGACGGGAGGGAATGCGATTGGAGAGGCCTGTGAGACGATCCGGCGTGGGGCGGCCAGGGCAATGCTGGCGGGAGGAGCTGAAAAGGCAGTCACGCCACTGGCTATGGCTGCATTCGCGAATATGCACGCCCTCTCGCGGCGCAATGACGATCCCCAGGGGGCCAGTCGCCCGTTTGACGCCGAGCGTGACGGTTTTGTGATGGGAGAAGGCGCGGGCATGCTGGTTCTGGAGGATCTCGATTTCGCGTCCGAACGCGGCGCGCCCATCCTCGCGGAACTGGTGGGGTATGGCTCGACAGCGGATGCTTATCATATTACCGAGCCCGCACCGGGAGGCGAGGGCCTGGTGCGAGCCATACGTTATGCGCTGCGGAGTGCCGGGCTGCGTCCCGAACAGGTGGATTATATTAACGCGCACGGGACGGCGACACGTTTCAACGATGCTACTGAGACCCAGGCTATCAAGACCTGCTTTGGCGAGTACGCCTATCAGCTAGCCATCAGTTCGACCAAGTCGATGCTGGGGCATACATTTGGCGCTGCCGGGGCCATTGAGGCTGCGATATCCATTCTCAGTATCGTTGATGGTATCATTCCTCCCACCATCAACCTGGAACATCCTGATCCTGAATGTGATCTCGACTATGTCCCCGGGCAAGCGCGAAAGGCTCCGGTCCGAGTTGCCTTATCGAACTCAATGGGTTTTGGAGGGCATAATACGTGCTTGCTTTTCAAACGGTTTGAGCCGTAGAGGTTTACATCTCCTGGCTTAACGAGAAAAGGGATGCCCGCTGAACGGGCACCCTTGCTTTTTTGAGTGGTCCGGGGTGTTTAGCTGGCGGCTTCGGCGCTGGGCTGTGGGACCTGGGTGTAGACGGGTGTACACCACTGATCGCGATAGTCGGCGACTTTGCCGCGCACGACATCGAAGTAGAGTTCCTGAAGCTTGCTAGTGAGTAGTCCCACTTTGCCATCACCGACGGGGCGACGGTCGATTTCAATGACCGGGGCGATCTGCGCGCCGGTACCGCAGAGGAAGACCTCATCGGCGGTATAAAGCTCGGTGCGGTCGATGATACGCTCGTGGGTGGTGTAGCCGAACTCGCGCTGTGCCAGTTTCATGATGGTGTCGCGCGTGATGCCCAGGAGAATATTCTCTGTGGGGGCGGGAGTGACGAGTTCGCCATTGCTGAGCAGGAAGATATTCTCGGCGCTGCCTTCGGAGACGGTACCTTCGTTGGTGAGCATGATGGCCTCATCGAAGCCGTTTTGCATGGCTTCGCTTTTGGCGAAGGCTGAGTTGACGTAGGCTCCACAGATTTTGGCGCGCGCGGGCATAGCGTTATCGTCGATACGGCGCCAGGAAGAGACGCCGCATTTCAGGCCCGTGATCTCGACGTAGTTGCCCATTGGCTCGGAGGTGAGCAGGTATTGATCGGTGAGACCGTGCAGGCGGACGCCGATGATGAGATCGCCCTTGTAGGCCACGGGGCGCAGGTAGACGTCCTCGTGCTGGTCGTTGCGCCTGACCAGTTCGATGCTGATATCGATAAGCTCGTCGACGGTATAGGGCAATGAGATTTGCAGGATTTTGCAGGAACGCAGGAGGCGCTCAAAGTGCTCGCGCAAGCGGAACAGGTAGATTTGCTGATCTTCCGCGTTCCAGTAGCCACGAATACCTTCAAAACATCCGGTGCCGTAGGCAAAGGCGTGCGTCCGTACGGAGATGACGCCTTGCTCGGCGGGGATGAATTTGCCGTCCATGAAGATTTCTTTGACTGCCATTTTTTGCTGAGAACAAGCAGCGTCTTTGCTACCTGCTCTTTCCTCCTTTTCTTCTTTACATATATTTTCTGGTGAGAGGGCTCTTTTATACGCGTTCACTTCTCGCTCACCCCTCGCCGCCTGCGGCGGCTCGCGGGGGAGAGAAAGATTCGGGGGCTGCGCCCCCCGCGCCCCCAGTCAGGGGTCCCTCTTGTTCCGCTTGCAACGGCGCTGGCACGACTACCGCTGCACGGTCAGCCGAGCGGAGAGGCTGCTGCCCCGGGAGGAGCCCAGGTGAGAGGTCAGAGAGCACGAGCGGGCAGCCTCAAGGGCCCCTCCCAACCCTTCACCGCTCCCTGCCCCTACAGACCCACCACGACCGCCTTCCCCGAAAATCTCTACCTGACAGTCCCCCTGAGCCCCCTCTTGAATCATTACTTATTCTACAGAATTTTTTTGCCGAGAGCTGAGAGCGTTAGATCGACGGCCAGCTGGGCTGTAGCGTTTTCGCGGTCGAGAATGGAGTTGACTTCGACGACATCCATTGAGACGAGCTGCCCGGAGGCGGCGATCATTTCCATGGCCAGGTGGGCCTCACGATAGCTCAAGCCTCCGCGCACGGGCGTGCCTACGCCGGGCGCCTCGCGTGGGTCAAGCGAGTCCATGTCGAGGCTGAGGTGAATAGGATTGTTTTGCGCTCCGGCAATGGCGAGAGCCTGCTGCATGACGTAGTACATGCCGTACCGGTCGATATCTGGCATGGTGAAGACATGGATGTGATGTTCACGCAGGAGCTGCTGCTCTCCCTGATCGAGATTGCGGGCGCCGATGATGACAATGGCTTCTTTACGTATTTTGGGTGCCCAGCCGTCGAGATGGGTGAGGCGTTCATCACCCAGGCCGGCCAGAGCGGCCAGGATCATGCCGTGGACATTGCCGGAGGGGGTGGTTTCTCCGGTGTTGAAATCGGCATGAGCATCGATCCAGATGATCCCCACGTCGCGATGTACGGCGGCCACGCCGCTGATTGAGCCCAGTGCGATACTGTGATCGCCGCCCAGGATCAGCGGAAATTCGTCGGCGCGCAGTGCCTCTGTTACATGGTGGGCCAGGTCCTCGGAAACATTGACAATTGGCTCCAGGTATTTGAGATGCGGATTCCCCACGGGTTGATTTTCGGTTGCCAGGACAGGCAGGTTGCCTATATCATGAACGGTGTGCCCGATATGTTGCAGCTGGTCGTGCAAGCCGGCATAACGAATGGCGTTGGGGCCAATGTCGACGCCGCGCCGATCCGCTCCCAGGTCGATGGGAGCGCCAATAACACGGATACGCATATGAGATCCTCTTGCTCGACGTTGAACAATATTCGTAGTTATTTTCATTATATCCCTTGCTCCTTACCTTGTCTATGCTGAGGTATGAGAACTGCTGGTTGGGCCAGGGGTTGACCATGGAGATGGATTGTGCGTCTTTACATATTGAAGTAGCGCTATTGATTGTGGTTTTGAGGATTATGCTGTGTGGAAAAGGTGATGGTATTCATGCATCGGTTGATGAGGCTTGTTCAGGCTCTGGCGCTCGGGCTGTTATGTGGTGCCCTGGCTTTGAGCGCGTGCGGAGGAGGGAATACTGCGGGAACGCCAGCGCGTGCAGCCAGGCAGGTGCTGACTTTGCCTGATGTTGGCACAACCGACCTGGCGACGCTTGATCCCGCCCATGGGCAGGATGCGAACTCGCAGATTGTATTTTCGATGCTCTATAGCGGCCTGGTGAGGGTGGATAAAGATTTGCACGTTATGCCCGATCAGGCGACCTGGAGTATATCGCCCGATAAGAAGGTGTACACGTTTACGCTGCGGCCTCATATCAGGTTCGCGGATGGTACGGCGTTGACGGCGTCCACATATGTCTATAACTGGACGCGTATTTTACGGCCTGAGACTGCCGCCGCGCAGGCACCGTTGTTGATGAGGAATATCGTCGGAGCTGACGAAGTAGCGGCGGGAGAGGCGCAGACGCTGAGTGGCGTCAAGGTGGTATCTGAGCAAGTGTTGCAGGTGACGTTGAAGCAGCCCGCCCCATATTTTCTGGCCGAACTGGCTAATCCCCTCTTTTTCCCGCTCAATCAGGCTGTGATTGGACAGGATGGGGCAAAGGATTGGGTTGGGCGTGTTGCCGGGAGTGGTGTGGGCACGGGCCCGTTTCTGCTGAAGCAGTGGGAGCGCAATATCAGGATGGTCTTCGTGCCGAATCCCTATTACTATGGCAGTAAGACGGCTTTAACTGAAGTTGACATGTTTTTTGTGAGCGATGCGACAACGGCTTTTAAGACATACCGGGCCAACCAGGGTGATCTTGTCTGGGGGCTGGCGCCGGAGGACCAGGCACTGGTGAAAAAATCGCCTGGCTTTGTACGCACGGCTCTGCTGCAGACGAGCGCTTTATTTTTTGATACGACGAGGCCACCGTTTAATAATGTAGCGGTGCGGAAAGCTTTTGCCTACGCGACCGACCGCGTGGGCCTGGTTCATGACCAGTTTGATGATAGCGTTGAGGTGGCGAAGACCATCCTGCCTCCTGGCATGCCCGGTTATCAGCCTGGTTATGCAGGGTTATCATTTGATAAGAAGATGGCCAGGTCCATGTTGCAGTTGGCCTACCCCAATCTTGCGGACCTACCGCCGATCACCTTTGCTTATCCCAGCTCGCAGATGATGCCAGATGTGGCGAGCGCGTTGCAGCGCATGTGGCAATCCACGCTGAATGTGCAGGTGACAGTGCGCCCGGTAGAGGAGGTGGCCTATAAAGATGCAATAGCGCGTCACGAGGCGCAGTTGGGCCTGGTACAATGGACGGCAGATTTTGTCGATCCTTATGATTTCCTGGCGAAGCCCCTGCTTTCTTCTTCTGGAGGAAACGGTGGCTATTGGAGTAATCGCGATTTTGAGCACGCGATCGGGCTGGCGGAGAGCCACACGGGCGAAGAGCGTATCGGTCTCTATCAGCAGGCGGAGCATATCGCGATTGAGGATGTGGGCTGGCTGCCGTTGTACCATCAGACGATGGCGGCAATCATTCCGGCCCGGGTGCATGGGGTAACGGTGAATGGCAATGGGTTGTATTTTGGCGATTGGTCTGATGTGTACCTGAACCAGAAGGGCACGGGATAATATCTGTCCCTGTTCTTCTCGAAATCATCGGTAGGAAGGGTTTATTTTATGTTATACTATAGAGGTGTAATTGGAAGAGAGGCTCGTTCGAGCATCTATACGAGCTTTTCATCAGGAATGTGTTTTGTGATATTATAAGCGAATTTTTGCAGTGAAGTGATGAAGCTTCCATGCAGCGAAGCAGGTTGACCCAGGGGAGGTCAGTGCCGAGGAGGTTCTTTTTTTTATGGCTATTGATGTAGTAAATCCTTATGAAGTAGCGGTTGCTCAATTTGATGAGGCGGCGGAGCGTCTAGGTCTTTCCCAGGCCATGAGGGCTATTTTGCGCAAGCCCCAGCGTGAGTTGATTGTTAATTTCCCGGTGCGGATGGATAATGGCGACGTGGAGATGTTTACGGGATACAGGGTACAGCATAATATCAACCGGGGTCCGGCCAAGGGTGGTATTCGTTTCAGTCCGGCAGTCTCATTGGACGAGGTGCGAGCGCTGGCGATGTGGATGACCTGGAAGTGTGCTGTGGTTGGTATTCCGTATGGTGGAGCGAAGGGAGGGGTGATTTGTGATCCGCACGAGATGTCCTTTACTGAGCTTGAACGCCTGACACGGCGTTACACGACAGAGATCTCCATTCTGCTTGGTCCCAATAGTGATATTCCCGCGCCTGATATGAATACCAATCCGCAGGTGATGGGTTGGATTATGGATACCTACTCGATGCACAGAGGGTATTCTATACCGGCGGTGGTGACTGGCAAACCGCTGTCGGTTGGGGGGAGCGAGGGCAGGTTGGAGGCTACCGCGCGTGGTGTGCAGGTGGTAGCGCGTGAGGCGCTGCGCGACCTGAGGATGGCGCCGGAGGACTGTTCGGTGATCATTCAGGGCTTTGGCAATGTGGGCAGCATTTCAGCGCGTCTGCTGAGCAGGCTGGGTTGTAAGATTGTTGGCCTGAGTGATATTAAGGGGGGCGTGTATAATCCTGACGGGATCGACGTGTTTGCCGCTTTACGCTATTCGAAGGAGCATGGCAACCTGGTCGGGCTACCGGGAACGGAGTTTGTATCGAACAGTGAATTGCTGGAGCAGCCCTGCGATGTGCTGGTGCCGGCGGCGTTGGAGAATCAGTTAACGGGGCGGAATGCCGCGCGGGTGAAAGCGCGCCTGATTGTAGAGGCGGCGAATGGTCCGACGACGCCGGAGGCTGATGAGATCTTCAATGAGCGTGGTATTACGGTGGTGCCGGATATTCTGGCCAATGCGGGGGGCGTGACGGTGAGTTACTTCGAGTGGGTGCAGGATCTACAGCGCTTCTTCTGGAGCGAGCCGGAGATCAATTCGCGCCTGGAAAGCATTATGACGCGCTCATACAGGGCTGTACACGACAAGGCGGAAGAGCAGCAGACGAACCTGCGTATGGGGGCGTATCTGCTGGCGGTGAGCCGGGTAGCTGAGGCGACCGAGGTTCGTGGGGTTTATCCATAGGATTGATGGCAAATTTGCCGATTTGTGTGCGCATCCCGCATTTGCGGGATGCGCATTTTTTCAGGCTTGCATGATGGTGTCGTAGAAGAGCAGTTCGAACTCGTGGCTCAGGCGTACGGCGCGAGTGATGAGGCGGCGGTCAGATGGGGAATTATAGCGGGCCAGCAGCGCCTCATCGACGGGTGTGACCTGCTGGCCGATCTGCTCGTGGGCCGAGAAGAATTCGACCTGCGCGGCGTTCAGCCCGTAGTTGCGCATCAGGGCAGGGCCGACCCGGGCGCAGATCTGGATAAAGATGTCCTCGCTGGCGCTGACAGCGGCCAGCTTCTCCGGGGGAGAACCGTATGCCAGCATCCAGTAGAAGAAATTTGTGAGCGCCATGCAGCCGGCCAGGGGCTCCACTGCATCGAAATCTGCTCGCGTCAGGCCCAGAGGTTCGCCGAAGCGCAGCAATAGACGATAGCCTCCCACCTTCGGCAGCAGTTTTGCCAGCAGCAGCTCTTGCATCTCCAGATCGGGAGCCGCCGCGATTGCCAGCGCGTCCAGGCGATACGCCTCGCGCACCAGCCACCAGTCCTGCAAGGCGAAGAGCGCCAGCCGCTCGTGTTCCAGTGTTCCGTCTTCGATGCCCGCCCATAGTGGGTGCTTCAGCAGGCGTTCGCGCAGCGGCTTAAGATTTTCTGTCAAAAGTGTATCGGCAAAACTCATTACGATCCCGTCTTTCAGGTGTATCTTTCGCTATCTATTGTCAGTGTGTTGTCATTGGGCGAACATTATGGGCCTGGCTGGGTGGGTTCGACATCGAGCAGTTTGAGCCAGATTTCCGGACGGGCATCGTCTTCGGAAGAGTCGATGCGAAAGATAATATTGACGTGTGTGATGCCGCGCAGCGAAGCGCGGCGATCGGCGCCGTTAGACAGCGTGGCGAATTGCTGGATATTGCCGCGTGGCGCGCCCAGGCGCAGGCGTAGATTTTGCTTATTGACGCCGCTTGTCCACGTGTCGAGCAGGCGCAGTCCCTCCATTTTGAAGATTGGCTCCTGGTTGCCCGCGCCAAACGGGCTCAGGCGGCGCATCTCTTTATAGAGAGCGTAGTTGAGCCGCTCCAGACGGGTGAAGACGAGATCGACCATCTGTGGCTGGGGCGCGGGTGTGCTCTCCGTCTCATTCTCGGTAACCAGGCCGGTTTCATCAGGGATGCTTGTGCCCTCGATGACAGCGGGAGACAGCGGGCCACCGTTTTCTTTCCAGTACAGGAGATGGTCG
>JAFMRP010001717.1 GCA_017354095.1 Ktedonobacteraceae bacterium | reverse complement strand
ATGTAGGCAGTACATGGGAACAGGAGGGATTTGATGGTCGACGTGCTTGAAACCAGGGACCTGGTGGTTGCCTTTCACGATGTCAAAGTGCTTAAAGAGCTGAGCCTGACGATTCCCAGGGGGCGTATCACCGCGCTGGTAGGCGGCAATGGAAGTGGAAAAACGACGCTGTTACGTGTACTGGCGCGGCTGCTCAAGCCGACGCAGGGAGTAGCGCTGTTGGATGGGAAAGAGATCGCGCACTGTCCCCCTAAGGAAGTAGCCAGGCAGCTTGGCATCCTCCCCCAGGGTCCGGTAGCACCTGAGGGCACCAGCATTCGCGAACTGGTCTGCCAGGGACGTTATCCCTATCAAAGCTGGTATCGTCAGTGGTCGCACGAAGACGAGGAGATGGTAGAGCGAGCGCTGGAGATTACACACCTGCAGGACATTGCCGAGCAGCCAATGGAGACGCTGTCGGGTGGGCAGCGCCAGCGAGCCTGGATCGCGATGACGCTGGCGCAGAATACCGCCACGCTGCTGCTGGATGAGCCAACGACCTATCTTGACCTCGCGCACCAGGTTGAAGTACTGGACCTGGTACACGAGCTCAATCTGAAGGAGGGGCGTACGGTCGTGATGGTGCTACACGATCTCAACCAGGCCTGCCGGTACGCGCATCATATAATGGTGTTGCATAAGGGACAGATCGTCGCAACGGGCGAGCCGAGCGAAGTGATTACGGAAGAATTGATACGCACGGCGTTCGGCGTAGAGTGTCGTATCATTGCCGATCCGGTGACGGGAACGCCGCTCTGCCTGCCACTGATGCGGCACCGGGAGGGGCAGCACGCAGGCCAGTAGGAAATGAAGGGTGGGGGATTGGCAGCCAAGAACCGGCCCTCCACATAAAGCTTCACCAATGACGATGGTACAAGGGTGACGAAGGGCACGACAGCAGCAGGGGGCGGAGCCGGCCCTCCACAAGGGAGGGCCTTACATTTTCGGATGGCACGCGATCGGTGGGCGGACCATGATAATGTGTCAAAGTTCATAGGGGTAAGCTGGTTTACAGAGCGTGCAGGGCGTGGACAACATCGTCTAACTCGCGCTGCAGGCATTGTATGGTTGTCAGCAGCGGCTCATCGGGGTAAGTTTGTTTGAGCGTGTCGATGCGCTGCTGAATAGTACGCACCACCTCTTGATGGAACCACAATGTATTCTCTTTACCCGCTCTAAACAGTGAGTAGGCTCCATCACCTTTGACATAAATGATGCGATAGAGTTCGTGGGCATTATGTAATTTATCGGCAACAATAATCAATAAGGCCTGCAAAGACACTTCATTTAACCTGGCAAGCGCGGCCTCCTTGCGCTCGCGCCAGGGAGCTTTGTTTGCTCCGCCCGTTCCTTGCTCCGTGCATTCTTCAACGAGGGCCAGCACCTCCTCACCCAGTTGTTCGTGTATCAGCGCGCGTGTCTGGCTGCCCTGGTCTTCGATAGCATCGTGGAGCAGGGCAGCCGCCACGGCGCTATCGCTGCCGCCGTTCGCCATCACCATCCCGGCCACTTCCA
>JAFMRP010001716.1 GCA_017354095.1 Ktedonobacteraceae bacterium | reverse complement strand
GCCCCAATCGCGAGTGTCGGCATCCAGTTGGCGGATACGCTCACGCCAGCGCAGTGCTTCCAGATGGTTAAGGTGGCGCAATGACCGCAGTTCCTGCTGCGTCAGTTCCATTGGTCTCTCCAAGAGAATGTGGCGCGCACTGAGTAGTGCGCGCCAATGGGGTTAGACGGTTTCGCTGGTCAGTGCGTCAGCGAGTACCTGCCGCAGTTTCATCAATTGCTTGACGTTGCGGCTGATGTCCGCAATGGTCTCTTTTTGTTCATGCCCAATGTCGGCATCCTCCAAAATGTCATTGACATTATCAGTTGTGACAATGTCATTGGGATCTGGCATGTCCTCGACCTTGCGTTCCAGATCATCAAGGCGACTGTCCATCCCCTCAACGTCTGGCAGATCATCGATCTTGGTCTCCAAATCACTAACCTGTCCCTCCAGAGAGCGGAGGTGATCTTCCAGATCCTCTGGCAGATCGTTGACCAGACCAGTGAGGCGACGGTCCAGATCGCGAAGGTTCTCATTAACATGAGCGATCTGCGTATCAACACGCTGGACAAGCTCGTCCAGACGGCGATGCAGTTCCATCAGATCTTTGTTAAGCTCGCTGACTTGATGACCGACAATAGCCTCCAAATGCTCATTGCTGAATACCAGAGTGACATTGCCAGTAAGATTGATTGGTGTATTCATAAGGGTAGCTCCAAAGCTGTCACGCGGGATTGCGTGGCAGCGCCCAGTTCACTGTTACTCCCGACAATACCCCGTGCCAGTACGTCTGGCACTGCTTCATGGATTTACGAGCAATGGGAGCCGGACAATGAACTGGGCGCTGCCACACAGATGTTGCTAGCGCGCACTGTGTGGCTGACCATCATTGTGATGGGCAATCGCTCAGGGGTCTCTGCGATGTCTTACTGTCATGCAGTACCGCAGCGCACTTGCATGACAGGTTCTAATTAAAGGGTCATTGATCTCTCCATTACTAGGGTTGATGACCGAGTACTGGGCGGCGCTCTGATCATTGGCATTGGGATCTCCTCAGTAACCGTAAAATTCGGTTGTGCAGCAATCGGCTGCGGTGAACAGCGGACTGCCCCAGAGCATGTTACGCCATTCCTGGGTCAGTCGCAGAACCATCAGTAAGGTCATCGCTCCTCCTGCCACAGTTCAATGGGCTTAGCATTGAAGATCGCGTACTTAACGCGATTGATATACTGCCGCGCCTCCTCATTGCGGCCTCTGGCAATCAGTTCCTGCACGTCGCTCAGGATACTGCCCAGTGCCATATTGGCTGGGCCAGTGCGTCCAGCATTCGTGAACGCGACAAGCTGGTCAATGCCAGCCTTGCTCTCGGCTTGGGTGCAACCATAGCACTGCAACTCCCAAGCGGCTTGATCCTCTGGGGTACGCATGGTCATCTCCTATTGACTAGAGAACGTCGCTGTAAAAGTCGGCCCACAGTACAGTGATCTCATGCCCAATGGGCGGCACTTGTTTCAGTGCATTGCGCACGTACTCGATACCGTCACTGGTCAGTGGGTTGCCGAGAAACTGGCCA
>JAFMRP010001715.1 GCA_017354095.1 Ktedonobacteraceae bacterium | reverse complement strand
GCAACCACAAGCTCATCTCGCCCGCCTTCGCTCTTCCAGCGCCGGTCTTGATCCTGTTCTTGGCGGCACTGGTTGTTGTCGTCGTGTTGCTGATCAGAAGATGGTCGACTCAGGACATCCGCCTGCCCCTGGCCTCAGGCGGACTCCTGGCTGGCGAGTTGGTTGGACTGAAAATCGTGCAGAATGGGACGACCACAGACCTGATCGTTCTGGTAGTCCTTTGTGCAGTCACGGTGACGATACTGGCGCTCTTCACCTGGAAGACTCGCAGACATGGTGCTGATCCTGGAAAGACTGTCTAAGTCGATGAAACAGCGCATGACCGCACCCTGCGGATGCGAGAGCAGCTCTCCTCTGGGCAGCGGGAATCATGCTGGCTCGGAGAGGGCCAGGAAATTGGTTCATTGTGACGCCCGCAGAAGAGACGGCCTGTTGCTCAGAAATACCGGAGAGAAACAGGTAGCGGGAGGAGACCATGGAACAGGAGAGCAAGAAAAAGAGCAAACATACTCTAGAAAGAGGAAGAAAAGATGACCTCACAGCAAACCAAAGCGGAACACTTGCTGAACATGCATCAAAAAGGAGCCACGCTTCTGCTACCCAATGCCTGGGATGCAGCCAGTGCCCGTCTCTTCGAGAAGGCTGGATTTCCAGCCATAGGGACGACGAGTGCAGGCATCGCTTTTGTCCATGGGGCCAGGGATGGAGAACAGATGAGTCGACAGGACATGGTGAATGCTATCGCACGGATCGTCGCATCTGTCCAGGTGCCTGTGACAGCCGATATTGAAGCGGGCTATGGCTCAACACCAGAGGAGGTCGCCAGAACCATCCGGGCAGTCATGGCGGTTGGGGCCGTTGGAGTGAATCTCGAAGACAGTACAGGACCGTTCAAACCTCTTCTTGCTCTGCAAGAGCAGTGTGAACGCATCGCGGCAGCATGTTTTGAAGCCAGGAAGGCAGAGATCGCCTTGTTCATCAACGCTCGTATTGACACCTACCTCTTTCAGATCGGCGAGGAGGCAAAGCGCCTGGAAGAAACGCTGAGTCGTGCCAGAGCCTACCTTGAGGCAGGGGCAAACGGCATCTTCGTTCCGGGTGTCATCGACCTCTCCCTGATTGAAGTCCTCGTCCGCGAGATCCCTGGCCCCCTCAACCTTATAGTGATGCCAGGAATCCCATCAGCCCCGGATCTGTTCCAGTTGGGCGTCGTTCGTCTCAGTATCGGGGGAGCGGCCATGCTGGCGGCGATGGGATTGATATGGGAAATTGCCCACGAACTGCGTGAGCAAGGGACGTATCAGAAACTGAGTCAACATCCTGACGGAATGTCCCAAGCCTGGTCACTTTTCGCATAAAATGGCGGACGGAGAGGCGAAGGAGTTCGCCCGAACAGTGAAAGAAGTCTACGGATGTTAACCGAAGCGAAGGGGCTGCCCCTTCGCTTCGGTGCAAAATCGACCGTTAAATGACACTCATCGTTCAGCTTTTCTTCCCGCAGGATGCATCGTCTCCGCAAGCGTGAACCTTGAGCTTGGGGCAGTCTCAAAAAACG
>JAFMRP010001714.1 GCA_017354095.1 Ktedonobacteraceae bacterium | reverse complement strand
TGGTAACTACTCATCTGCACTTTCTGCCCGATGTTGAGACACCCTGTCCCGTGTGCAAAGGCGCTCGCTATACCCAGGAGACGCTGGAAGTTACCTATCAAGGCAAAAATATTGCCGATGTGCTCGACCTATCGATTGAAGAGGCTACAACGTTCTTTCAAGAGCATGCTACGATAGCCCATAAGCTGGGTATGCTCCAACAACTGGGGCTGGGCTATCTCAAATTGGGTCAGTCGTCTACTACCATTTCAGGCGGCGAGGCCCAGCGCATCAAACTGGCCTATGAACTGGGCAAAATTAAACGCGGCGGGCACAATTTCTATATTCTGGATGAACCAACCACCGGGCTGCACCTCGCCGATATTCAACGTTTGCTAGAAAGCCTCCACCGCCTTGTCGATGCCGGCCATACGGTGCTGGTCATTGAACATCACCTGGATGTCATTAAAACGGCCGACTACCTTATTGACCTGGGACCAGAAGGCGGCAGCGGCGGAGGCGAGATCGTGTGCCAGGGAACACCAGAAGAAGTGGCTCGCCACCCCCGGTCATATACCGGTCAGTACCTGCGGCACAAAATTCCCTGACATCCCCATAATCCTTTTTCCTCCTGGCGCTGCCACCAGCAGTGCCAGGAAGCTTAATGCAACAACTGCGCCACGGTCACCAGCGTATAGCCACGTTGCCGCAAACCCTTAATGATCTCCGGCAGCGCCGCGACCGTTTGTGAGCGATCACCACCACCATCATGCAGCAGCACTATCGCCCCGTTGTGCGCGTTCGAAAGTACATTATTGACGATCGCCTCGGTACCCGGAGTTGACCAATCCCTTGGATCAATATCCCACAAAACCGTGGTAAGATGCTCCGCCGCTATCTCCTGCTTGACCTGCTCATCGAGCTCTCCATACGGCGGACGCAGGAACTGTGGCGTGACTCCCGTTACCTGCTTCATCATGGACGTCGTGTTGGCGATTTCCTGTGCCCGCTGCTGTGGCGTCAACTTTGGCAGCTCAGGATGATCCCAGGTGTGATTCCCCACTATGTGCCCAGCGGCAATCTCCTGCCTCACTAACCAGGGATATTGCTGCACATTTTTGCCTTCCGTGAAAAAGGTTGCCGGCACATGGTATTGGCGCAGAATAGCGAGAATCTTCGGCGTGTTGACGGGATGAGGACCATCGTCAAAGGTTAACGCGATCTTCGGCGCGTCACTTCGCCCCCGCATAATCACACTTTCCTGGTTGGGTGCCACTGCTGTACTCGCCATCACTGGTTTCTCAGGCACGAATCCAACTCCCAGTGTAATACACAGGGCGACAAACACACTCATTAAGGCGAACTTCTTCAAAGATTTGACATAGGGAAATGGCATAAATGTTACTTCTCTCGAACTAATGGGTCTGTCTACTTCTCCTCCAGGGCGCTCCTTATAGCATATCGCACATAGCTATAGTGAACCTATATCTATCATCTATGTATATATAACATAAATCGGATCGCTTTATTAATAAAATAAGAAAGAGGTCTAATCTTTTATTTATGTAATCATGCC
>JAFMRP010001713.1 GCA_017354095.1 Ktedonobacteraceae bacterium | reverse complement strand
ATATAACATATAACGCCCTGAAGAGTTTGTGCCAGGGGCGAGGTGTGGAGCAGGCTCTACAGGCAGCGATACTGCATCTTGACACTTTTTCGTACAATTAGATATACTCTGAGCAGCGGCTTGCCAGCATGATGGCGAGAAGAGCTCGCAAATCGAAGAGTCAGGTAGCAGGTAGAGAAGCCTATTATGGCACAAGAGCATACATCGGGAGCGTACCTTGTTATTCGCCGGGGAAAGCTAGCAGGGAAACGCGTTGAGTTGTGGAAAGAGTGTACTACGATTGGCCGCAGCCGCGACTGTGACATTTTTTTAGAGGATATTACCGTTCACCGCAAGCAGGCCAGTATTCTCAGGACGCCGGAGGGTTATGTTTTGCGTGATGATCACGGGAGCGGAGACAGTTTTGTGAATGGCCAGCCGGTGGTGCAACTTCTGCTCCATAACGGTGATGATGTGGTATTTGGCAACACCGACATCACCTTTTACGCCAGCGAGGGTACGCGGCCCTTCCAGCTTCCCATGTCGCGGGGACGCGAATTGTTGATCGGCAAACCACCATCTAGCAGCGCTTGCCTGGTGCGCAGTGATGGTGGTTGCATCGAGTTGTTGCCACATATGACCATTGGGCGCAGTCGTGAATGTGATATTTTCCTTGAAGATCTGACGGTTAGCCGTCTGCATGCCACGATCCGGGAGCTGGAGAATGGTGAATTTGAGTTGATTGACAATCATTCGGCTACCGGCATCTTTATCAACGGCTATGAGATGAAGCATACAGTGCTCCAGGAGGGAGACGTGGTGCAGATTGGCGCCAACCGGTTTATCTTTCGCCGCTAATGCTGGGTGGTAAACTTCAGGTCAACCAGGCTGATGATAAGCAGTGCAGCGAAGAGGAGTTGAGATTCTCCTTACTTGCTGATGCCCATCCAGAAGATGCGCCAGGCGCTTTCGAATTTTTCCTCAAAGTGCTCATATGAGTAGTAGAAAAGCTGCAGGAACAGGCCATCATTCAAACAGTAACAGGCTGCCAGCAGATCCTGCACCCTGGCCGGGCGCAGCAGCCCATTGGTCAATCCCTCTTCAAAGATGGAGGTCAGCACCCTGGTTGTCTGCTCTTCAGAGTGCAAAAAGCGCTCGCGCAGCTGGTCGACCAGCGGGGCTGGTGGGAAGAGCATCGCCCGTTTGAGCAGCGCCATATCATCTTCATGCTGCAGATAATAGTGACTGGTCTCGCGCAAAAAGCTGTATAGCTTGCGCTCGACCGTCTCATCAGCAACCTGCCGAACCAGTTCCTCAACATAGAGCACGTAGGATTGTAAGCTAGCGCCGAACACTTCAAGAAAGAGCTCTTCCTTACTTGAGAAATGCGCATAGATAGTCGATTTCTGGATACCCACCTGCCTGGCAATATCAGAAAGCGAAGTTTCGGCATAGCCACGCCGGGCAAATAATTGCAGCGCAACCGCCTTGATGTGTTCTTTCGTCATAAGCTCACCCCCCTCTTCCTACCGACCGGTCGTTCGCCTATAGTATAGCACAGGGAGAAGTGGATGTC
>JAFMRP010001712.1 GCA_017354095.1 Ktedonobacteraceae bacterium | reverse complement strand
AGGCAGCTTTGAACTCTTACGGCAACGTTTCCTCCAAGCATCCTAAACATGCACGAAAGTTGCGGATGATCCTCCAAACCGGGACAACAACACAGAGAACATCTCAAGGAGAAGAAGAAGGAGGCTCATGGGCAAGGACAACATCCCATGCTCCGTCATTCCACAAGGATTAGTCGAGACGCTCCGGCAGGCACGCTCTGTGCTCGTACTGACAGGGGCTGGCATCTCTGCTGAAAGTGGCTTGCCCACCTACCGAAACGCCGAGACAGGCCTGTGGTCTAACGTCCATGTCGAGGATCTGGCCACGGTCACGGGCTTCCGGCGGAATCCTCCCCTGGTCTGGAACTGGTATGCCGAGCGGCGAGTTCCGGCATTGCAGGCCCTTCCAAACGCCGGTCATCTGGCGTTAGCCGAGATGGAACGACGGGTGCCGACCTTTGTGCTCATCACCCAGAATATCGATGGCCTGCATCAGCGCGCAGGTTCCCTGCGTGTGATTGAACTGCATGGGAGCCTTGGTCGTGTCAAATGCCTTGGGTATCAGCACGTCTTTGAGGGTTGGCCTGCGACAGGCGAAGACGTCCCACCACGTTGCCCCCAGTGCCGTAGTCGATTGCGTCCAGATGTGGTGTGGTTCGGGGAGTCTTTGCCTCAAGAGGCTTGGAGTCAAGCCAAACAAGCTGCCAAGCGATGTGATGTCTTCTTCTCAATCGGTACTTCTGGGATGGTGGAACCCGCCGCCGGGTTGCTGCAGACAGCGGAACGGGCAGGAGCGACCATCATCGTCAACAACCTGGAAGTCGAACCGCTCACCTCGCCACACCGCTACCAACTCAATGAGCAAGCGGGTGAATTGCTCCCCTGGCTTGTCCAAGCCGTTTGGCCGGATTCATCTCCAATGGTGACCGTTTGAGGTTGAAGGCATTTGATGAGCGCCACCCAGCTTCTCTCCCTGTTTACTCGGCTGGATTCAAAGCTCGGACAGAGATTGGCACTTTCCATTCCCTCATGCGAGCAGTTTTCTTGGACCAGTTCTAGGGAAAGGGGTCGTCATCGATCGGAGTAGGGCAGGGAGTGCCCCGGCCCACAGTAATGACATCTGGTTCATGGGAGTGAAAGTGGAAGCCGGTAAAACAGGTGCCACCGGGATACGGCGTGGCTGGTTGCGCACGCAGCGCCACTGCCAGCAGGGTCAAGAGCAGGGCCAGGATCGTCAAAGCGATGCCCACTGGAGCCCATTGTCTGCGCCTCTTTTCCCGCTCGACCAGCCGGACCAGATCGGGATCATCCGTGCGCACAGGAGCCTCTTCTTGAGGCTGGAGAGGATAGCCACAGTTGGGGCAGGAGGCGGCTTGTGATGACACGTCGTGGTGGCATTCAGGGCAAGAGAGAAGAGCCATAGTGTTTACGTTCCTTCCTCGGCGTTCGGTTTTGAGCGGCTCACGCGCATCTACTGCTCAGAGAGCACCACGATGACCGCTTCTTAGTGGGGCTGCTGTCTGTGCTGGGCCTGCAAGCCGGATGGAAACCAGCAGGCACTTTCTACCCATTCTTT
>JAFMRP010000480.1 GCA_017354095.1 Ktedonobacteraceae bacterium | reverse complement strand
AATCGATGTAAAAAACCTGACGTCCCTTGATATTCCGAGCACCAACGCCGCTGACGCGGCTGACTTCGTCCAGGTGCTCGGCAAGGTAGCATCTGACGCAGTGGCTTCAGAAGCGGGCTGAGACCCCACACCATCTGACGCACATCTGACGCGGATGTGACGCAGCCGCCCCAGAGGCGGGTTGAGAGCGATGAAACGTGACGCAGCGTCTTGTGAAGCGGGCTCAGGGATATTTCACATTGACAGTCATGCATTCTAAATAGATGGAGGTATATCTGTATAGGAGAGTGCATATATAGAGATGAGGTAGTGGAATGTCGCGGCGTGCAGTTAGCTGATATGAACGCCACATTCGTCCACAATGGGCCTTATTGGCGCGTAGGGTTCCACTTATTGATCCATGCGACTGCACAATCGACGGCAAGCCTCTGTGGAAACAGTCTAGCAATGGCGGAGCCAACAAAGTCCGTTTTCACGACGTCTTGATTAGAATACTTTGACTCGAATTCGCCTGCTATCGATAGAAATTGCGTCGTGTCCAGCTCGATATCGTGGTAGGTCTTCCAGACGCGCTGACCATTTTCCAGGAGAGGCGAGCGTTCTGTCGTCTGCTTAGGGTTACGAGCACGATATTCTGCCAGATGCAGAGAGGTGCATTTGTTATAGCTTACGCCTAGAAGCAACACATGTCCATGCAGATCATAGATACGGGCAAGCGGCGATCCTTCGCCCAAGCCATAGTCCAGCGAATGATTGGCGATGATCGTTTGGGCATACTTTCCCCAGGCCGCGAAGGAAACAGTTGGGTGCGAACTCCGCACAACGCCAGGCCAGGTACGAAACGTTTCAGCAATCTGGCCCATCAGTTGCGTTGGAGTTACCTGGGGATCAAAGGCAGGCAGAGCTTCGTAGAGCGTAGGCAACCAAGACTGTGGAACGGAGGGAAAACGCCATTTTGCGGGATCAGAGTACCGGTGGGTTTGTGTTGGCATCACCAGAGTGCCAACGTCGGTTACTACATCCATCAAAGCTTGCACCACTGCTACCGATCCACCACAAACCCAGCCAATGTTGCTGAGCGAAGCATGCACTTCCACTAGCATTCCGGCTTTCACACCCAGATTACGTAAATCCTGAGCCAGGCTCTCACGCGTTCCTGGTACATCTGTCTCCTCAATGAGAAGTTTTTCGTTATCTGAAAATTCTTTGCTCATCCTCTGTTTCCCTACCTTATCCTCCTTTGCTAGTGTCTGCTGACATCAAAGCTGATATTTTGACTCTTATATTTAGATTGAGGTTAAGCTAAGATTGTGAACAAAATAGTGACTAATGCTTACGAAAGCATACTCGAAAATCCATTTACGATCAAGATCTCATGTGTAGTGGGTAGGGCTTTCTCTTGCGCTGCCGTAGTGCAGCCTCTTGAGAGACCCCCAGACGATCCTCCTCCGGCAGGGATACTATACTTTCTGTACGCTTGCTTTGTATGAGAACAGGAAAGCTCTGGGAGAGGGGAGATGGGGAGATTGACGAAACTGCCGGGTCATGATACTATCTATGGCACGCGGGGCGATGGTGGAACGGTAGACACTGGAGACTTAAAATCTCCTGGCCGAAAGGCCGTGAGGGTTCGAGTCCCTCTCGCCCCATCCGATTATCAAGCGGCTCTACAGGCCGACCGAAACGAAGGGTCTTCAGGAAATATGGACCCTGAAGGCTTTATTTTATGTCATTTTTCGCGAAATCCCCTGACCTACAACAACCCTTCTAGGTCAGGAGACTTTTAGAGCGTGTCCAGGAAGGCTCCGGGAGCCGATCGAGACAATAGTGGTAGCATACTGAAGGCTATCTGTGTAGCCTCAGATCGCTGGACAATGAGATCCGGTGCCCTTTCCCTTTTCTCAATGTGCCGGAGCCGATCAATGGGGATGAGTGGAAGCACAGCCAGCCACTGAACATTGGAGATGGCGGCATCATAAATTTCTTTCTGAAGCCGGATAAAACCTTGCGCTGGAGGTTCCACGGGTACTAGGCCAACCTACGACGTACAGCTTTCTCTTAAAAGCAGAGACATTCGAACCACCCACAGCCCGAACTCCTTATCCTGCAACAGCACGCAGCACCCGTTCTCTTTTTTGTCGGAGACATGGCAGGACTGAGCGTCACGGGCGCTGCGCGGAGGTCGTGGGAAAAGAGCAAAATCGGAGAAGTTTTTTTCTGCTTGACTGTGCTACCCTATTCCTGTTCGCGGGCAGTGACTTCCACTTGCCCTCCTGCGGACGGATGCTCGTAAAGAACGAAAGGAAAACCTATGAGACTTCATGAGGTCGAGCGCGGCGATGGTCTCACCTCACAGCTGCTCATCCGCTTTCTCTCCCTGGTATCGGGGATGCGCCTGCCCGACGCAGCGCGGGTTGCCTTTTACCACAAGCAGTTCAGTGGTGACCCTATGAGTGAGTGGACGCATGCGGCCATGCGCGGGGAAAGCGCCTGGAGCGTTGGAGAGCGGGAACTGATAGCGGCCATGACCGCCAAGTGGAATTCGTGCCCTTTCTGTATTGGGGCTCATGGCGCTATCGCGGCGCGAGCACTGGGAAGGCCACAGGTGCTTTCCACCCTTGAGGATTTCCGGCAGGCGGAGCTGTCCCCCAACCTCCAGGCGACCCTTGTCTTCCTGGAGATCTTCACTCGCAGACCCGACGACCTGACAGCGGAGGATGCCCAGGCAGTCCTTTGCAAAGGGGTCACCTCCCAAGCTCTGGAGGATGCTATCGCGGTCTGTACCCTCTTTCACATCACGACCCGTTGCGCGGATACTCTCGATTACCAGATGCTCTCAGAGAAAGACTTCGATCAAGCCGCTAAGCAACTCCTGGTCCAGGGCTATGCCTTTGGGAAGGGGAAGACTCCCCCTCATCCCGATCACCGTGTCCTGGCCGACGCCGTGCGCCAGCGCATCCTTTTTGGGCAGGGGAAGACCGATGCTCCCCTTCGCCAAGCCATGGCAGAGCGAGCCAGCGGAGGCCCGCCGCTTTCGGCACCCTACGACGAGCTCGCACGACAGATCGGAGAGGCCGCCTACAAGGTCACCGATGAGCAGGTGGCGAAGGTTGTCGAACAGACAGGAAGTGAGAAGGCGGCTTTTGAACTGATGATGGCAGCGGCTCTGGGTGCTGGTCTGCATCGTTTTTGGCGAGGGTTGGGCGTGTTGGAGGAGGCTCAGAAGATGACTTAAATCTAAAGATTAGGCGATGCAAACTATGTTTCTGAGAACAAGATAATTGTATAATTTTTGCAGTGCGCATGCCTGGTTAATTCGTGTACTCCGCGTTAGAATATACAAGAGATCTTGTAACGACCAGGAGGGAGCCGGGCTATGGAGCGCAGTGATGCGGAGCGTGTATTTGCGCTCGTCGCTGAAATTGAGGGTGATATACGCGGGCGTATAGTCTCTGAACGCTGGTGGCTGGTCTGGATCGTCATGGGTGTCCAGATCTTGATCACCAATAGTATTACCCAGCTGCTTTTGTGGGGCGGCGAACAGCGTCCGCTTGTGTATATCGGCTTGTGGGGCCTGCATGTTCTTCTTATTCCGCCGATCATTTTCTTTATACACCAGCGCAGCGGTGGGCAGCGTACCGCAACAGAGGCCTTCATCTGGTGGATCTGGACGACCTTTATTCTCGCCGCTGCGAGCGTTGGTCTTTTCAACCAGGCAGTTGGCTTGCCGCTCTTCTTTAATGCTCCTGTTCTTGGTCTGCTGGCTGCTTTCGCCTTTTCAATGATGGCAATGGTAACCCATCGCTATTTCCTCATCCATTCGGTTATCTTCCTGGCTGTCATGGTTGCTATGAGCGTTTTCCCTCAGGTGCAATTTTTGATCTATGGGGTGAGCTGGTGTGTCATCCTGATAACGCTAGGCATCTATTTCCGCCTGACCATCGTTCCACATCCCGCGAGGCAACTATGAGTGCTTCTATCAATCGTCTTCCCATCACGATGAAAACGACCTTCCAGGATGTATTGCTGCTCACCTATGCTGTTCCACCGCCACTGCTTGCTGAACTGCTTCCCGCCTATATTCATCCCTACATCCACAATCATATGAGCTATATTTCCATTGTCGTGGGCAATATGCGCGGCATGCGACCCGGCGTATTGCCTGAGTTTTTGGGGACGAACTATTACCAGATCGTCTATCGCGCCGTGGTCTGCCTGCGCGATCTGGAAGGACATGAGCGCAGAGGCGTTTTCTTCTTGCGCTCGGACAGCAACGATCCTGTGATGAGCTATTTTGGGAATCGTCTCACGGAATTTCGCTTTCACTACTTTCACACCGGGGCCATCGCGCTCTTCCAACGCCACCAGGAGATGCTGGTCAGTGTGGAGACTGCAGATCGGCGGGGGGACTTGATCGCCTATCTGCGCAATCGGGGTCCTGCCGAGCACTTACAGCCTGCACAAGGGTTTGCCACAGTCGCGGAAGAAAAAAACATCCTGGTTCAGCTTTTCCATGCTTATGCCTATGATCCTAAACACGCGGTTGTGTATGATCTGGAGATTGAGCGCGGCGATTGGTCTTTGCAACGTTTGGAGATGCTGGATGTTTTCTCGGCTTTTTTCCAGGAGCATCCTTTCCCGGCGGATACCGCACAGCCCGTCTCGCATATCTATATCCAGGAATGCAGCTATATCTGGAAGCCGATGGTCACCATTCCTGTCAGCACGCTCCAGGCTGAGCACGGGTTAGACTCGGTAATTGACTAATACACCGACGTTTTTCTATACTATAAAGAGGGCAACACGTTATAGCAGAGGAGTATGAGTATGATTTTAGTAACAGGTGCAACCGGAAACGTCGGAGGGGAAGTAGCCCGTGTCTTAGCGAGCGCGGGTCAACGAGTCCGTGGGCTCATTCGTCGCGCGGATCAACAATCCGCACTCCCAAAGGGGGTAGAAGGAGTCA
>JAFMRP010000056.1 GCA_017354095.1 Ktedonobacteraceae bacterium | reverse complement strand
GCAGCACTTTCCCCCCCAGCTGCGTAATGCGCTCTACCAGGCGCTCATAAAATTGCTGAAAGCCGCCGCGCAGGTAGCCTAGCTGTGTGGTGCGATCGTGCAGCCGCGCCCAGAACCAGGGCAGCGCGATCTGATCGTAGAGATTGCCGAACTTGCCGCGGAAGAGCGGCTCGAAAAGCAATTCATATGGACGCCCCATCCAGCGCCTCAGCCAGGAATTGGCGGTCTTGCCTTCCAGCCAGGAGGGATTGGCAACCTTTAAGAAGGCCAGCACGGCGGCGACGCGCAGGCGCTCATCAATACGCCAGGGCTTGAAGCGCAGCAGGGTGAGGGGTGAGTCAAGCTGTTGCAGTTGACCGTCGATCAGGCTGACGGTGCGTGGGCGCGTCCACTCCAGGCGCTCCCCCAGACCAAGCTCTTTGATCATGTTTATGATCATTGTATCCGAACGGAAGATATGGTGATAGAACTTCTCCAGCCAGGTATCCCCAACCCGGAAACCAGAGGCCAGTCCCCCCGCGATTGGCTCGCGTTCAAAAACTATCACTGTTTGCCCTGCCTGGGCGAGGCGATAGGCCGCCATGAGCCCCAGTGCGCCTCCACCGAGCACCGCGTAGTTCATCGTTCGCTCTTTCCTTCCCGCAAAAAGATATATGGCTATACTAACATCAATCAAGTAGAGCGGCAACTTGACATCTGGCATAGTATTCTACGGGCCTGTAGTCATCTTGCTGCCATCTTCTTGTTCAGCCTCTGACGCCTGCAGCCAGGTGATAGACACGGAGTGTTTGCCTGCCACAGGCTGTACAGCTGAAGCGTTGGACCTGCTGGTGCCCCAGTTGTACCAGTCGCTCGCGTAGAGCCGTGTCGCCGAGGAGACGCGCGATGGCAGCTTTTAATGATTGTGCTTGTGAGCAGTCAACGCGCAGCACTGCCTCAGCGGCGATTTCCTGGCTGGCGGCCTCGGGACTGGCGACAACCGGGGTGCCACAGGCCATTGCCTCCAGCGTTGGCAGCCCAAAACCTTCATGCAAAGATGGAAAAACCAGCATGCTGGCCCCCGCGTAGAGTACTCCCATCTCTTCCTCTGGTACCCAGCCGGGCAGGTGGATGCGCGCCCGGTGTGGTGAGAGGCTGACGCGTCGCAGCACTTCATCACTGCCGTAGCCGTTCCCACCCGCCAGCACCAGGCGCAGATCCGCGTGGCGCTCCGCCAGCAGATCAAAGGCTTCAAGCAGCGTCTCCACGTTCTTGCGTGGTATGATCCGCCCAACGTGCAAAATATACCGTCCGCCGATGCGCGCTCTTATCGCGTGTATCTCCTGGGGCGTGATCTCCGTACGCAGCGAGAGGCGCAAAGCATTGTGCACCAGGTGGATACGTTCCTGGGAAACCGACCAGCACGTGATGAGTTCTTCGCGTGTCTGTTCGGAAACTGCAATGATGCGACGTGCTCGCTGTACACTCTCCTGCAAACAGTAGCGCCAGTAAAGGTGAGCATAGAGAGATGCCTGCCACGGCATCTTCAAAAAAGAGAGGTCGTGGACGGTCTGCACCAGCGGGCCGTGCCAGCCAATAGGCGCGGCGAAGGCAGGCACGTGCAGCACATCCGGACGGATACGATGCAGAGCATGGGTAACCCGGGTGTGATGCTGGATCAACATACCTCGCCTGAAGAGGAAATGCAGGGGATAGAGATACATATTCGGCGCCTGAGCACAGGCCTGTAGGGCGGCGTACTCTTCCGGACGCGAGGTAATGATGAAGTATTCGTTATCAGTGTCGATGCGGGCCAGGCCTTCCAGAAGAGCACAGGTCGCAAAAAACATGCCCCCGGGCTGCTGTTCCGCCAGCACCATATCAATAGCGATACGCATAATGCCTCCTATACGCGAATGCGCGGTAGAATCAGCGTGGGACAGTTGGAAACATCTTGAAAGTCGGTGAATACCGGGATTGGTGGGGAATTGCGATCAGAATAACTCCGGGGATCGCGGCTGCCTGTTTCTGACGAGCGCTCGATCCCGCGCGAGAAGAGGAAGCGCCTCACCAGGAGCACATCCCGCCAGGTCAGAGCACGCACTGCAATGGAGCCAGCGATAGCCAGCGCCACGGATACCGGTATGGTAAGGAGCAGTGATGCCTGCTGCTGCCACCAGAGGAAGGCCAGCATCGGCAAATTGCCCAGGAAGACCTGCAGAACAACGAGGCAGGTACGCAGGACTGCGACGTGACGTCTGAGCAGCACAGTAAAGAGAATTAACGAGAGCATTTCGCTGATCAGGCTGGCCACGCTCGCGCCAACAGCCTGGTAGAGCGGTATCAAGATCAGGTTGCCCAGAATGTTGACTACCGTGCCCACACCCGCTACATAAGGAATCTTGCGCTCCATGTTGGCGGCCATGCAGCTCTGAACGGCCAGCTGGCTATAAAATATGATCGCAGTTGCCCAGAAGAGCAATTGCACAATGATATCAGCCGACGCAAAACGCTCACCTCCCAACAAACGGACGATGGCGGACGCCTCCATGCTCACAAAAATGGAGAGTGGCAGCAGTGCCAGTGAGAGGATGCGCATGGCTTCGTGGTACAGCCGCGCGAACTCAGTGCGCCCTTTTTCAAAGGTCGAACAGAGCAGGGGATAGAGGCCATTCATAAAGGTAAAGGCCATAGCCAGCAGCGGATCAGAGATGCGCAACGCCAGCGCGTACAGACCAACCTGCGCGCTTCCGGTAAACCACTCCAGCAGCAGGATATCGGCTTGATTGGTGATCAGCGCCAGTGCGTCATAGCCTGTCAGCGAGAGGCTACCCAGCAGGTGTTTGCGCATCCAGGGCAGGCTAAAGCGAATACGAATGCCAAAACGGCGCCTCGCGATAAAGACCTGCACCAGAAAGCAGGGCAGATCGGAGTAGATTATCAGTACATACGCCCAGAGCAGAGGCAGATGCAGCAATACCACCAGCACAACCACGCAGGCAGTGATCAGGCGATTGACGGACTCAAGCACAATCAATACAGTGGTCTTCTGTTCAGCCCGGAAGCCATGTGTAAAGATAGAGCGCCAGCCATTAAACGAATAGCTAAAAAAGAGCGAAAGCGTACCTAACATCAACATGTTGCGCAGTTCGCTATCAAGCGGGAGCAGCAGGGCAAGCAGACAAATGGAGACGATGCTCATACCGGTGGAGAGTAGACGCGATCCGGCGGCGTAGCTCAAGTGCTCGCTCCAGCGTTCACGTGGCAGATGGCTCAGGCGGCGAATGATCAGTTGATCCATGCCGGTGCCGCTTAAAAGAGCACAGATGGCCAGGAATGGCAGCGTAAAGCTATATTCTCCATACTGGTCCGGCCCCAGATAATGGGTGAGTAGCGCTGTGACCGGAAACATCACGGGACCGGTCAGCCCCCAGAATAAAAGTTGGAATGCAATGGTGCGCACCGTTTTACGCGCGTTCGGCCTGGCGTCTCCACTCGTGCTGGCCGGGATATCTTTACCTGGTGCGGGCCGAGATGGATTTTTCGGGACGATGGTGCTGCCTTGCGCAACGGCCAGCTTTGTACATCCCAGCGCCATTCCCGCCAGCAGAAAGAGACAGATCGAGCCCTCAGCTTTGTCCAGCGGCACATCAAAAAAGCCAGTAACGATATTCGCCAGCAGGACCAACAGAGCAGCGAGCGGCAACAGATGCCAGGAGCGTTTGAAAGATTCCCAGCAGGCATAGCAGATGCTGCCAAGCAATAATATGGCGACAATGAACCATCCAATGCCACCTTCTAACGCTAGCTCCAGGTACTGCTGATGCACACTGACGCCATGAGCGTTGAGCAGGCTATCTGGACTGACGATCAGAGATCCATAGTAGAGATGAAATTGTTGCAGGCCGATACCAAGCCAGGGATGAGCCAGTATCAGTTGCAGCGCATACTGCCAGAGAAAGAGACGATTGGAGATCGAGGTCTGCGCGTGAAAGAACAGGGGAGCGATGTCTTTGAAGAAGAGCGCTCCACAGAGCACTCCAACCGCGATAGTCATGAGGAGCATTTTGTAGCGGCGTGTGAGCAATAAGGCGATAACGAGAACGAGGGCAGATCCAAGGGCTGCACTGCGTGTACCCGAACCGATGATCTCCAGTGCAGTTACCAGCGCTACAGCCCCTCCTGCGTAGCGTTCCCATTTGCGCGTGCCTGAGAGCCAGCAGGCCAGAGCCAGGGCAAACAGGTTGACCAGATAGAGACCGAAGGTAGCAGCCCCACTGGTTGGACCCCAGAGCCGCCCCTCGGCCAACAGCGAAGCACGCGCTCCGGGAAACTCCAATCCGGCAGGCAGCGGCCAGTGCAGCGCCTGAAACAGGCCAATCAGGTAAAGCGGAATATTGCAAAGCAAAAGTGCCAGCAGAAAAGACGAGATATTTTTGATATAGCTGACAAGAAACGTCCCGCAGAAGAAGGCCACGATCCCGAGCAATATTTCATACAGCCGCTTATCGGCAGCATAGACATCCAGGTTAGTAGAGATATCCGGCACATTGATGAATGAGATCATAGCGACGCCAACAAACAGTAATGCCAGAGCGTGCGATATGCCCAGTTTTACCGTGGGGCGATAAAGTACGACCAGCACGACGCACAGCAGCAGGGCGGGCTCAACCAGGCGCATCGTATGGCCCGGCACAGGGATCAGCAGCGCCGGCAGCCCTGCCGCGGCAAACACAAGCAGCAGGGCCAGTTGAGGTCGAAGGAACGCTCCTGCCCCCAGTGCAATTGCTCCCAACGCAAGCAGAGCAATCAGCGATGACGGACTGATAAATGAGATGGACACGACTAGCAGGAAAACCAGTCCCACTGCGATATACATCCAGGTGGGTGTGTAGCGCTCACAGACAGGCAGTATCTCCGCTTTGGGGCTGATAAGTGTACACCATTTCCACATAACCCTTTACCTTTTAATTTACTTTTTACGAAACTTCAAAGCCGTGCCGCGCCAGGCCTATTCAGGTTCTTGCTCGGAGGTGTGCCGGCTGAGATAGGAGCGCAGCTTCAGCACTCCAGAATTGGAGTCTGCGCTCAAACCAGGCAGGCTGATGCCTCTGAGATGCGGCGAGAGCTGCCAGGGTTCACCCATAGCACCATCGTTCGCGATGTGAGAAGCGGGTTGTTCCCCCGGATCGCCTATAGTGGGCAGCATAGCGATTGGCAAGCCCGACGACGCAGGCTCTATTAAAGAACTTTGTCTCAACAGTTCGGAAGCTATAATGAGTTCCAGGTGGGGTGGCGTCTCAGGCAGACGAGTTGGCAGAGCGGGCTGAGATTGCGCCTCCGCTACCTTTTGTACCTGCACACGAGACTTTTTCGCTGCTGCGTGGCGCTTTGCAGCCGCTTTACGCATTCTGGCCCGACGTCGATTGATGATTACCCCGGCCACCGGAGCACTCAGACGCTGAAGGGTGCTCTGCACCCTGCCTAATGTCTCTTTCTGTTCTTTACCAGCTTCGATGACCAGCAGTGAGGCATCGGCTATTGAGGCCAGCGCCAGAACATCAGCGTCCGTTCCAAAGGGTGGCCCATCAAAGATAATGACATCGACCGCACATGTTGCGGCGTTTAGTTTGTCTCCCAGTAGCCATTCGGTGAATAGCTTGAGCTCGGGAATATGCATTTTCAGATCGATGTTGTCGGCCACGCTGCCTGCTGGCAGGAGCCATAGATTCGGAACAGGTGTCTGCCACTGATCCAGCCAGGAGTACGCCGGGCTCTGCGGCTGTTTGCGCGACGCCTGTATATCGGCCAGGCAGTTGGCCAGGCCATTTGTATTGGCGCGCTCAAACACTTCGTGGAGTGAGGGGCGTTGCCAGTTCGCATCGATGAGCAGCACACGCAAACCTGAGAGCGCGAGAAAGCGGGCCAGGTTGGTCGAGACGGTCGAGACACCCGAACCCTGACGAACGCCCGTTACAAACAAGACGCGCCGGTCCCCATCCAGAGAGCCAATATTCATGCCAATATGGATCAACGCCTCATGCTCTAGATCTACCATGGGCAGGCACTTGCCTACTGACGGGGCAAATGGCAGCTCACCCAGCGGCTCTAGAGAAGCACGACGGGCGACATCTTCGCTGTCATAGATGGTACCATCCAACCAATCCTGTACAAGCACCAGGAAGACGAGCAGAAGCGAGCTTGAGAGTAGCGCAACAAGCGTATTCATCGCCACACGTGGACTCACAGGCTGCGCGGGTGGCGTAGCCTGCAATGTGACACTTAATGATGTGGAAGCCTGGATCTTGCGCTGTACAAGCTGGTGATAGTTATCAAGCAGCGCATTATAGTTGGATTGATCAGCATTCAGCAGATCACGCTGCTGGTTGATAGCCTCTGTGGAGGCATGTGCCTTCTGCAAATTTTCCAGCCGCGCCTGGGAAGAATCAAGGGTATTTTTCGCCAGGAGCAGCTGCTGTGAAAGCTGATCTTGCTGGTTTTGCAGGCGCGTGGTCTCTTTATTGACCTGGATCTGGATAAACGTTCGAGCAACCTCGTTAGCGATGGTGGCCGCACGGTAAGGGTTGCCATCCTGAACACGGATTTCGATAATACGCGTGCCGGAAAGTGGTGAGTCGCTCACCTCCTGCCTGAGTTGCTCCACGCTGACGCCCGGTATTCTGCTCGCCACGGCTTGCAAAACGTCGTCACGTGTGACCAGCAGCGCGTAGTTCAGCGCCAACGCTTGATCGCTGTATATGTCGTCGCCAGCAACACCGGTACCATTGACCATGACCAGTGCGGATGCCTGATACACCGGGGGCAAATAAAGACTGATCGCAAAAACAGCGCCTGTACAGATAGATACACTAATAACAAGGAACCAGAAACGTCGTCGCAAAATGCCGGCATTACGCTGGATTGCTTCACGCAATTGCATACTACCCCATCCCTTCTTCAAAAAACGCCGTACACAGGTTTTCTCCGTGCCGCTGTAGCGGTACGAGCGAAAAAGCCTGTGTGACGGGTTACTTAAAAAGCACCATACCCACGTATTACCACTGGTAGTGTTTTGCAAAGAATATGCACATCCATACTAAAAGAACAATTCAATACATACGTACTGTCAAGAATACAGCGCTGTAGATAATTGGGCGTTGAGGAGCGGCCACAGACTTGCCACAGGCCGGATAGGCCAGGACGCACAGCCAGGCATAGGTGCCCCAGTTCACCAAAGGCAGCCAGTTCGGAATATTGAACAGCGCGTGGTCCCACCAGGCTCATCTCACCACGCAGCACATTCAGCATCTGGGGCAGTTCGTCCAGGCTGCTACGACGCAGGAATGCCCCGATACGGGTCACACGCGGATCGCGAACCAGTTTGCCACATTGCCTCCAGCGGGCCAGCAGGGCCGGATGCTGTTCAAGATAGCGGTCAGCATTGACGACCATACTGCGAAATTTATAGATGTAGAAAGGCCGCCCGTGCTGGCCAACGCGCACCTGCCGGTAGAAAAGCGGGCCACGATCCTCATACAGGATGCAGAGTGCGATCCAGGGAAAAAGGAGCGCCAACAGGATCAGGCCGAGGCTGGCGCCACAGATATCCAGAGCACGCTTGGCTCCACGATAGAGCCAGGGCTGGCGCGGTAACGCATAAGGCGCGCAATGTTCCGCCAGCCGTCGTTTGAGCGCAGATGTGCCCCATACACGGCCTACAACAATATCCGATCTCTCTATCAGCATCTATAATCCTCTTTTACTGCCCCACTAATTATTTTGCACCGCGTTTTGATAGATAGCGATAAGTTCTTGAATGATGTGATCCCAATCGTGATAGGTGTTGATGTAAGCCAGACCTTGATGGGCCAGTTGCTCGCGGTATGCCCCGTCTTCTAACAGATGCAGAACCGCATTGGCGAAGGCTTCTGGCTCATCGGCAACCAGCAGATCGCGCCCGGCAACGACCGGCAGGCCCGCGGCAACGCAGGATGTAGCGACGACTGGCGTTCCCATGGCCATAGCTTCGAGCGCTTTATTCTGAACGCCCACAGCATAGGGCAATGGACAGACGGCTACCTGAGCTCGGGCGAGATATGGGCGCAGATCAGGACGGTAGCCAGTTATCTCGATGCGTGGATCTCGGGCCAGCTTCCGCAGCGCAAGCGGAGGATGTGCACCCGCGATGACCAGTCTGGTATTGGGCCGCTGGCTCCAGATGCGCGGCAGTATATGCTTTACCATGTGGAGCGCTCCGGCCACATTGGCATGGAAGCTCATTTTGCCTGAGAACACGAGCAGATCCGCCTGGCGCGGCCCGTGATAGGTGTGAAAATAACCACGATCCACGCCATGAGTAAGCACGTTGATGGGGGCATGACCGCCAGATTTGGAGAGGGCCACCGTATCTAGCAGCGCCAGGCGTTCGCGTTCAGAGGTTACCAGCACCTGCTGGAAGCGGCGCAATTGCCGCGCCTCGCAGGATCGTGCGCGCCTGGCCTCATATGAGCCGAGGCAGCGCATCATCAGAGTCGCGCCGGAGCGCGCCCCCAGTTCATAAAGCTGGCTGATACAATCAACTGCATCCCAGACTGAGGGTAGGGGCAGTCTCCCGGGTAAACAGGCGAGTGCTCTCATCGACTCGATATGCAACACATCAAAACGCTCGGTGGAGAGCAGCCGCTGCAGGGCATGACGCCAGGCAGTAGAGGCTGTGAATGCTAGCTGGAGAGGATCGTGGGTCCCCAACGCGAGCAGGCTGCGCAGGTACTGGGCAAAGCGGCTATCCTGAACAGCCGTAACGCTGATCCCGCAGCGCTGCACCTCCCTCACATCATTCGCTTCTTGCTTCCCTGTGCATAGAGCCAGCACCTTGACCTCGTGCTGCCGGGTCAGCCGGGTTACAAAACCGTAGGAGCGAACGCGTATGCGCGATATAGGATAGGGGGATACGAAGAGAATTCGCATGGGCCAGCCTCCATCCACGTGTCATCAACATCCCCATTTGTGGGCGTTTTTAGGAATGTATTATCCCTCTCACTAGAAGAACGTTTAACATTTTTAAGTGTAACTTCTAATATGTGTAAACATCCTAAATAGTATCACCCCCATTGTTCGTATGCGAGCGTCAATCGGCTCGTAGTTCCGGTTGACGCTCTCAGTGCTGCTAGTAACAATGATCTCATTAGCAGGACTTTCTTCTCAAGAGATATTTTTCGCCCAGGCCTGTTAGTCTCGATCATCCGATTATCGCCTTTCCCATACCAGCTCTGGGCGATTGCGGTTCATCTGGTTGTCGTATCGGAGCCGAGAAAGTGGTTGACGGCCTGCATGAACGCATCAAACTGGCTACGGTGAATGTTATGTGTGGCTCCGTCGATCTGCACCGCGAGGCTGTGGGAAGGAAGCGCACGCCTGGCCTGCTCCCATGCATCCTCCGGCAACGTGGTACCTAGATTCGGATCAGCCCGGACCAGCAGCGTGGTAGAGGCCAGTTGCGCCAGGAGTGGAAGAATGCTTCCCAGCGGTGTGGCCTCGGCGAACACATTCACCACAGCCTCTCGACTGACATGCTTCAACGCGTCGATCTTGCCTTCTATATCGGCTTCGGTCCAGCCAGGATTGTTGGCCGCAATTTCGACGCGCAGTTCAGCGGATGGACGACCAATATCTCGGGTGTAGCTGGCTGCCCGTTTCTCGGGGTCTCCATGCCCAAAGTCAACCGCGGGATCTTCCAGGACAATATGCGAGAAGGCCGGTATGGGCTGCTCTGATCCAGCGCCACTGGCCAGAACCAGCGCGGTCGCTCCACCCCAGGAGTGCCCCATCAGCAGTGGCTCTTGCAAGTCTAACGCCTGGATGAAGGCCAGCGCGTCATCGGCGGTATGGCGCAGGCTGTAGGCTCCAGAGGAGGGTTTGATGCTTTCCCCATGTCCACGCATATCGAGTGCATAGACCCGATAGCGTTGGGCCAGAGCCGGGCCAACACGTACCCAGCTCAGGGCTGAACTGGTGATACCATGCAACAACAGCGCACAGGGAAGATACGAGCGCTCAACACCCCAGGTCAGATAATGAAAGCGGCCGGCAGGCAGATCGATTATGTGCGATTGGGCAGCGTTATCAAATGTACCAGTCATTCCATGCTCCTCTCTTACGTTTGAAATCCATCCCTCTCATTATGCCACAGGTCGAGCGCGGCGAGGGGCAAGGGCCTTAATGTATATTTTTTGCGTTTTCGCTTGACTTGACTATTAGCTCGTGAACAGGTACACTGCGATGGTTATGACTGTTTGCATGGCATGGAGCAGGCATCTGTTCCCCAGTAAAGACGCTAAAGAGCTTTGAGCAATCCTCTATAGAATAATCTCTCCCTTGCACGCAAGTTCATACTTGATATCAGCTAGCAGCATTGCTCCCGTATCCTACGGCCTGCTCCTGATACTCCCTGATTGCATTGGGCCTTCAGGAAGCTATAGCATGCCCGCGAGGGCACATTGGCCGAAAGGATTTTTCATGCCATCTTTTCATGACTTTTTTTTGCAGCCCGCGACAGGCGCGGTGCTGGCAAATATGGAGATTACGGAGCCAACACCTATTCAGGCCGAGGCAATTCCAGCGCTGCTCGCTGGAAATGACCTGGTGGGGCAGTCGGCTACCGGCTCAGGCAAGACACTCGCCTATAGTATCCCTCTGGTAGAGAGATTAGCCAGGGATCGTGTCGCGCAGGCGCTGGTACTCGTACCAACGCGTGAGCTGGCTGTCCAGGTAAACGCTGTGCTGAGCAAGCTGGCCGCCGGCAGGCGGCTGACAACGGCGCTGCTGGTTGGGGGACGGCCCTATGGCAGTCAGATCTCGGCGCTGCGCTACGGATCGCAGATTATCGTAGGTACGCCGGGACGTGTGAAGGATCATCTTGAGCGCGGTACGTTAGTAATGAGCCAGCTGCGGATCTGCGTGCTGGACGAGGCAGACCAGATGCTGGATAGCGGTTTCGCGCCAGTCATTGAAGAGATCCTGGCCACCACGCCTGACACGCGCCAGATGGCGCTCTTTTCAGCGACAATGCCCGGCTGGGTTGAAAAGCTGCAGCAAAAATTCCTGAAAGATCCCGTCAAGATTGACCTTGCACGAGCCATGGGCGCGCCTGACACCATTGAACAGGTTGCTTATCAGGTATCGCAGGAACAGAAAATGGCGGCGTTATGTACGCTTCTGCAGTCCACGGAGGGTGAGAGCAGTCTCATTTTTGGCAAGACGAAATTCGGCGTCGAGAAGTTGGGGAAACAGCTCAATAAGCTCGGGTTTACCGTAGGAACATTACATGGCGATAAAAGCCAGCGCGCACGTGAAGAGGTGCTCAGCGCGTTCCGCCGTGGGCAGGTGCAGACGCTGCTTGCCACAAATGTAGCCGCACGCGGGCTGGATATCCAGGGCATCTACCAGGTGATCAATTATGAATTGCCGGAATCGAGCGAGCTTTTTACGCACCGCATCGGCCGCACGGGCAGAATGGGGCGACAGGGCAAAGCGATTACGCTGCTGGCTCCATCGGATGTGCCTAAATGGCGGCGTATGGCACGCAGCCTGGGGCAGGCGGTCGCTGTGCAGCGACTGGCTATTGATAAAGAAGCTATTGTTCCGGTGCTGCTTGCACCGCCTGCCAGGCCGGAACCAGCACCAGAGCCGGAAATCAAGCCGCAGCAGGCACGTGGTCGTAAGCCTGTCTCACGAGAGCAGAAGCGCAACAGGCTTGCGCGGATAGAGCATGCCAGCCTCCAGGATAACGAAGGGCTTGCACGGCCAGAGCATAAGAGCCGTTCGGCATCAGGATTGAAAAAGCGCCGGAAAGAGCGTGTGATCAGTGAAATACCCGAGTACGCACCTGTATGGGAGCCTGAGCGTTCATATGCGGGTCAGGCGAGAGATGGCAGGCAGAGCAAGGGGAAACAGCCTGGCTCTGGTAGAGCGATGGCTAAGCACAAAGCCTCTATGTTCGTGGTGGCGGAGCCACCGCACCGTACGGGCAGGAGGAAGCCCGCAGCGATGCCGGTAGCACGGGCACGGCGAGCCGCTGGCTCAAAGCGTTCTGCCGGTCGCTAGCGTTTTGCTGATGGGGGTGGCAAGGTGCTGGGGAGCCCTCCCCGGCACTGTGCACCTCGCCAGGTTTTATATAATGTGGGTG
>JAFMRP010000479.1 GCA_017354095.1 Ktedonobacteraceae bacterium | reverse complement strand
TCCTTTCCAAGCCCCTGACCGCAGGGAGACGCGGCAGATTCCTTGCAGACAGCCTGGGCGTAGCCAGACGCGTCAGCGTCGTTGGCTGTCTGGACAAGAGACTCATCGTTGGCTGTCTGGACCAGAGGCCCGGCGTTGGTGGTTGGAATACAGAGGGTGGCCGGCTCGTCACCCACCGATCTCGTGCTCTCCAACACCCATATCACCTCCTAATTTCTTAATGTTCATGCGGGTGGCTGGGGCAGGGCGGCTCAATATCCGTTTGGATAGCCGGCTCAGCGCACCCCACTTGTTCCATCCCCTTAACCCTGTTATACTAAGAAGTGCATTCCGACACATAACAGGCCATCAATTTGTACTTTGGAACAGGGGAGTTCGCGCATGAGCAAAGTGAAAATGCGTTGCATCACCTGCGGCAAGTGGTTTCAGTCGGCAAATGCTAAAGAAGTAACTTGCCCCGATTGCATGCAAAAAGTCAGAAAAGAAAAGTTGGCGCAGAAAAACGCGCCACCCACTTCTAACAAGCCCACCAGGCCGGTCGGCTCATACAGTCCCGCCTCTCGGCCAGCACCACCCAGGCCAAAACCCTCCCAGAGCGGCACTGCCCACTGGTTGGACAATCTCAATGATGTCAAGGTGAGCCAGCCAGAGTCGCCAGCTCGCTCCAAACCATCGCCCCCTGCCATTTCACGTGGTGGCCCCTCTCCATACCGTGAGGGGGGAAATCGTGGCCCCGGCGGCTATCGTGACGAAGGCCGCGGGAACTACCGTGGTCCCGGAGGCTACCGCGAAGGTGGCTATTCCGGCTCTTTAGGACAGCGCTATCGCCCTCCTCAGGAGGACTTCCCCGGACGTGGGCCTCGCCCGGACAGACCGCGCTTTGGTGGACCACGCAACGGCGCTCATAAGCCGAAACCAAAGGCCACCCGGCCTCCAGCTCCGCCAAGACCAAAACGCGAAAAGATACCACCACCAGCACCTTTTGTTCCCACTTCAGAACAGGTGCAGCAGATTGAAACACGCTACCTCGAACTGGCAGTGCCCAATGAATTCGATGGCATCCGTACACAGATTGCCAAAGAACTCAGCATTCCTAAGAAGGCCGTCAAGAAAATTATCAAAGAACTGCGCGCCAAACGCGAGATCCCCAGCTGGTGGGAACTGCAAACCTATAAGGGCAGCCAGGAAGAACTGGACAAGATCCGCGTGGTCTATGAACCATTCCTCCCACTTCCACCGGTTGGCGTACATAAACAGATCGCCGAACAATTAAACTTGAAACCAGGCACAACCTACCAGGCTATCAAAACGATCCGCCTGGAAATGAACCTGCCACAGTATAACGCCCCTGAATTGCACGGGGACGATTTTCTTACCCAACTGCAGTCAGCTAGCAAGAAGAAAAACGAAGACCTCCCCCCAACGGCAGAAGGCAAAGCCCATGAGGGCGAAGACCTCACTCCAACGGCGGAGGACGAAAATCAGAAGGTGGAGGATGCTGTCGCTCCGGTCGCCGTTCCCGATACGTCAGAAGAGCAAAAGCAATAGCACTCCTGACGACGAAAACCAGACCAGGAACGACAAGGTTGCAGAATGGATAATTGTCTCTTTTGTAAAATCGTAGCAGGCGAAATCCCGGCGGATATCGTCTATCAGGATCATGATGTACTGGCCTTTCGGGATATTCATCCCCAGGCACCTCAGCATATCCTGATCGTACCACGTCGTCATATCCCTTCTATGGCCGATCTGACGCTCGAAGATAGCTCCGTACTGGCCCGGATCTTCATGACCGGCGCCAGGCTGGCCCGCGATCTTGGCCTGGAAAACGGCTATCGCTTCGTCACTAACGTCGGACCGGATGCCGGTCAATCGGTGCTGCATCTGCATTTCCACCTGTTAGGAGGGCGCAGGCTAGGCTGGCCTCCAGGCTAATGAATTGTCAACATACCTTTGCGATGTTTGACAAAATAATAGGAATTGCAGAAGTAGTCATATGCGTATTGCGATAGATTATACCGCGGCCATTCGCCAGGAAGCCGGCGTAGGCACCTACGTGCGCAACCTGGCGGCCGCCCTGCTTGCTCAGGATACCCATAATCACTACACCTTGCTCACCAGCGGTCGCCCCTCAGTAGAGCACCCGTTCCCGACCGCGGAAAACGTGCGCGGGCGCGGTCTGCTGGTGCCCGATCGCTATCTGAATATCCTCTGGCATCGCTGGCGCCTGCCACTCCCACCCGCTAGCCTTTTTACCGGCCCCGCAGATATCTATCACGGCCCCGATTTTGCTCTGCCACCCCTGCCCCAAAAGATGCGCAAAGTAGTGACCATCCACGATCTCGCTTTTCTGGAACACCCCGAGTATGCCGTACCAGAACTGGCAGCCTACCTCAAAAAAGTGGTATCTGAATCTGTTGCCGCCGCAGACGTTGTCACTACCGTGTCTCATGAGGTCGGTCGCACCCTGATTCAACATTTCCAGACGCCCGCCGAGAAGCTCACCGTGGTCCCCAATGGCGTCCACGCTCATTTTCGCCGCATCACCGATCCGGTTTTGCTTAACGCTACCCGCTATAAATTTGGCCTGAAACAACCCTTTGTGCTCGCTGTAGGTACTCTAGAACCACGCAAAAATCATAAAGGCTTGATCAAAGCCTTCTATCAGGCCCAGAAAAAGAAGCATGGCCCCGCCATGCTGGCTATCGCTGGCGGCCAGGGCTGGCTCTATGAAGAGACGCGCGAACTGGTCGCTCAACTCAAGATCGGGCATAAGGTACGCTTCCTGGGCCACGTGAGTGGCTTTGAACTGGTTACCCTCTATAGCCTGGCCGATGTGTTTGCCTTCCCTTCCTTCTTTGAGGGCTTTGGTATCCCACCTATCGAAGCAATGGCCTGTGGCGCGCCCGTGGTTACCTCCAACACCTCTTCTCTGCCTGAGGTGGCGGGCGATGCGGCTCTGCTGGTCGATCCGCACGATAACAATGCCCTGGCCAATGCCATCACACGCCTGCTGGATGATGAACAGCTGCGCGAGAGCCTGCGCCTCAAGGGCTATCAGCGCGCGCGTTTTTTCACCTGGGAACGCTCTGCGCGCAAACTGCTAGATATCTACCAGCGCCTGCACGATGGCGAGACAGACTTTGCGGACGAGGAAAGTGGCAACCTATGAAAATTGGCATCAATGCGCTCTTCTTTCAACATCCAGCTTCGGGCAGCGGACAGTACCTGGCGCATCTTCAGGCCACCCTGTCTGAGATCGATCGCCAGAACGAGTATCTTTTATTTGGCCCACAACCTGCGCCTGTGACTCCCGCGTTTCCCTATCAGGTCTGCCCCGCCCCCTCGTTCACGGCCAGGAACAAGAATATTCAGAAGCTGGTGTGGGAACAGTGGACAGGTCCCCTGGCGGCTCGTCACGCTGGTGTTGATCTCTTTCACGTACCATACTTCGCGCCCCCCCTCTTTCCAGGGGTATCCACCGTCGTTACCATTCACGATGTGATCCCGCTGCGTCTGCCCGCCTATCTGCCGGATGTGAAGGTCAGGGCATATATGCGCCTCATGGCGCGTGCCGCTCACAGCGCACGCATGATCATCACCGTTTCACAACATGCTAAACGCGATATTGTGGATGTCTTGCGCATCCCGCCCGAGCGCGTTCGCGTGACCTATGAGGCCGCTGGCGAGGAGTATCGCCCGCTGGCCGATCCTGCTGTCCTGGCTGCCGCGCGCGCGCGCTATGGCATCGGCGAGCGCTATATCTTCTACCTGGGTGGACTGGATCAGCGCAAAAATGTTCCTCAACTGGTGCGTGCCTTCGCCCAGGCCTATCGCCAACTGGGCAATCCCAATTTGCAGCTGTTTATCTCCGGCGACCCCGATAGGAAGAAAGGCCCCCTCTTCCCCGATCCGCGCACCGTGCCGCTTGACCCGGATGTGCGGGAGCGGGTTATCTACCGCTTCGTCGAAGACGAGGATAAAGCCACCATTTATAGCGGGGCCAGCCTGTTCGTCTTCCCGTCGCTTTACGAGGGCTTTGGCCTGGACCCACTGGAGGCGATGGCCTGCGGCGCGCCCGTCGTCTGCTCCAATCGTTCCTCTCTGCCCGAAGTGGTCGGCGATGCCGCCATCAGCATTGATCCCGAAAATACGGATGCCCTGGCGGATGCAATCTGCCGCGTCCTGAGCAGCGAAAGCCTGCAGGCCGATTTGCGTGCGCGCTCGTTGAAGCGCGCTGCCGGCTTCAGCTGGCGCAAAACAGCCGAAGAGACGCTCAGCGTATACGAAGAAGTCATGGCTGGCAATGCCCGCCCTCACAAATAATGTTCTGGAAGTGCCCATGCGTGTTTTAATGATTTCCAAAGCCCTGGTCTCAGGGACTTCGCAGCGCAAATTAGAAGAACTGGCGCGCTGCCCAGGCGTCGATCTGACCCTGGTCACGCCTCCCTACTGGCTGCACGATGATGGCAGTACTCAAAAGCTCGAACGGCTCTATACCAGTGGCTACCGCATAATCGAGACGCCAATGCGCTTCAATGGCCACTATCATCTACACTACTATCCCGAACTGAACAAGATTATGCGCGAGGTCAGGCCGGAGGTCGTCCATATCGATGAGGAGCCGTACAACTACGCCACGTTCCAGGCCATGCGCCTGGCGCGGCGTTACAAGGCGCGCGCACTCTTCTTCGCCTATCAGAATATCTATCGCAGCTACCCCCCTCCATTTCGCCAGCTTGAGCTCTACAACTATCGCCACGCGGCCGCGGCCATCGTAGGCAATCGTGATGCCGGCGACGTACTCAAGCGTAAGGGCTACCACGGGCCATCCTACGTCATTCCGCAGTTCGGCTTCGACACCGATATCTACCGCCGCACCACTCCGCGTGTACCGCGCCAGCCGGACGACGTGTTTACCATTGGCTATACCGGACGCTTCAAAGAGGAGAAAGGCCTGACGACGAT
>JAFMRP010001711.1 GCA_017354095.1 Ktedonobacteraceae bacterium | reverse complement strand
ACCAAATCCCGGCTCATTTCGTCCCGTGATTCACACTCTACCTGTTTTAGGAGCAACGTTCCTTGAGAAACTGTGTAAAAGCCTGCATTTCCTGCGGATACGCAAGCAATCGTTGTTGCTTCACCATAGGGGACTGAATAACCTGAAAATCCGCACCTTGCGACTTGAGGCGAGTTTTCCCAAACGACTCCCATCCCTGAAGCAGAAGCCGCTGGTCATAGGAGATATATCGAGAGGTATAAAACACATGAAGAAGTTCCAACAATTTCTCACTCAGTTGAAGCTGACGGCACTGTAAAGGTTGTTATTAGATGGCGGTAAATTGGTTCATTCTCACTTTCCGTGAAAAGGGAGAAGTGATAAAATAAGATCCAGCAAAAAGTTTGTTCCGCTTGTTCCCCACGAAGAAAGTTACTTGTGTTCCATGATCACTCCGTTCGTCTTTCCTTCTCCCAATGGCCTCTTGCTGGAAGCAGTCTCCTGGGAGAAGGATACGTTGCTTTTGCATCTCCGATCTTCTCAAGCAGAAGGCACTTGCCCAGGGTGTCATCAGGTTTCTGTCCGTGTTCACAGCCGATATATGCGCACGCTTGCCGACTTGCCTTGCCAGGCACAGATGGTTCGTCTGCGTCTCCAGGTTCGTCGCTTTTTCTGTGATAAGGTCACCTGCCCGCGTAAAACGTTTGCAGAGCCCTTTCCCGCGCTTACTTTGCCCTATGCCCGTCGCACCGAGCGCCTCGCCAATGTGCTACGTGAGGTGGCATTTGCCCTGGGAGGAAAGCCAGGAGCTCATCTGGCGAAAAAGCTTCAGATGCCTGCGAGTTTGCATACCCTGTTGCGTCTCATTCGCCGCTCTCCATGCCCTCATCCAGCACCGCCGCGTGTTGTTGGGATAGACGAATGGGCATGGCGCAAAGGACGTCGATATGGCACTATCCTCTGCGACCTGGAACGACATATTCCTCTTGACCTTCTCCCTGACCGAGAAGCCGACTCAGTCATCGCCTGGCTGCAAAGGCATCCCAGCGTGGAGATTGTCAGTCGAGATCGCAGTACTGAGTATGCCGATGCAGCTCGACGAGGAGCGCCTCAAGCTCTTCAGGTGGCAGACCGTTTTCACTTGATCAAGAATTTAGGAGAGGCACTGGAACCCCTTCTTGATCGAAATAAAGGATGTCTCCGCTTCATGGATGAGCCTGGACCAGGTGGGCAAGCCTCACTCTCACAGCCTCCTGTTCTCAGCCAAATCCGTCCTGCCCCCAACAAAAAGGCTGAGAAGGTCCGTTTAGCGCAGCGGCAAGAGCGTCTGAATCGCTATGAGCAGGCCATCGCCCTGCGTAAACAAGGCTTCAAAATTGCAGACATTGCTACTCACACTGGTGTTCATCGCAGAACCATTGAGCGTTTCCTCGCTGCTCCTGGTTTTCCAGAGAAAAAGCGCCGCCGCGCTGAGCGAACCAAACTGGAGGCGTATCACTCCCATCTTTGGCAGCGATGGCAGGCTGGGGTACACAATGCCTCTCATCTGTTTCGGGAAATCGCGGCTCTTGGCTACA
>JAFMRP010001710.1 GCA_017354095.1 Ktedonobacteraceae bacterium | reverse complement strand
CCTCGCTACTTTACCCTTTCAGGAAGAAACGATGGTTTCCAACGAAGAACTCTTGCACGAATGGCAGCAAGGTAACGTTGCCGCGCTAGAGGTATTGGTACAGCGGTGCCATGCACCGCTTGTTGCCCACCTCTATCGTCTGCTCGGTGACGCCCATATGGCTGAAGATATCGCACAAGAGACATTTCTGAACCTGGTGCGAGATGCACATGCGTATTGCTATCCGCGTCCATTTTTCCCCTGGTTCTATACCATTGCCCGCCGACTGGCACTTAACTACCAGTTGAGCGCCTATCGTCGCCATACCGAGATAGGAACGCCTCTCCCTGATGTGCAAGCCAACGAGCCTGATCCGGTCGAATGGCTCGTCCGTTGGGAGCAACATCATGAATTGCAACAAGCTCTGGCACACCTGAGCTTTGAGCACCGCGAAATACTCAGTCTTCGCTTTGGACAGCAATTCAGCGTCAAAGAGGTTGCGGAACTCCTCACTATTCCCAGCGGCACGGTGAAAAGCCGGACGTTCAAGGCATTACACCTGCTGCGCCACTATCTCGAACAACAGAAGCTACAGCATCCTGACAAGCGAGGAGAGAAACGCTATGGATAAACATCAGCAGCAGCAGCATGAACCGAGAGCGTACATTCCAGATGAGTTGCCCGAAGAGCTGTTGCGAACTGCCCAGTTCTATGCCGTTCAACCGGTGCCACAGCCCACGCGAGAAGGGACACAGCTGCTTATGGAGCGTTTACTACGTGAACAAGCAACTACCATACAAACAGCTCGACCATGGCGTGTATCCCGCCTCCAGGTCTTGCAGGTCGCTCGCTGGCACATCAAGTTACTCGGTCCCTGGTTCTGGCTGATCGGAGTACTATTGCTCATGGGCAGTTTCGTTCTGGCTCCCAGCGTGCTAGGAGGAGAGCGTACCGTGAACGTGCTCATCATGCTCTTACCGCTTACCGCTATCCTCAGTGTCATCCATGCGGTACGCGCCCTTTCCTTGCGGGTTCACGAGGTAGAAGCAAGCTGTCCCACCAATATTGTCGAAACCGCTGCTGGCCTGGTGATAGCAATCGTCTTTTTCGATGCGCTGCTTGGCCTGGTTGCTACCACCGCGCTCACGCTGGCACACTGGGCAGCCTTCGGAACACTCCTCATCACCTGGCTGGGACCACTCCTGTTGTTGGTTGGCATCTCGCTCCCGGTTGCCCTGCGCTGGGGAACACTCCCCGCTATCCTCATCGGCGGGGGGCCCTGGGGACTTCTCATCAGTATCGCATTCCTTCAACAGAATGCTCTGGCTGGACATGTTTCCCTGCTGCCTCAAACCAGTATACAGCTCGCACTCTGTGGACTGAGCGCGCTCGTGGGTCTGAGCCTGCTGCTCTGGCTCTTTCTGCGAGGGAGAAGCTGGCAGCGGTATTTACTCCAGTATGAATAACTACTTCAAGTGACAAAAGTCAAACATTTTATGAATGGAGAAAAAAAGAATGAAAAACTTCTGGACTGTCTTCCGTTTTGAGCTGCTCCTCTCCTGGCGTGGCCCTGTGGG
>JAFMRP010001709.1 GCA_017354095.1 Ktedonobacteraceae bacterium | reverse complement strand
AGACGCGACGTGCCTTGAGTATGGAAACACATTGATCCGGCGAAACGTTTTTGGGCAGTTAATTGCCAGGCTGGGAGCCCAGGCGCTCCCCTACCCGGCAGGCGAGCTGATTAACCGCTTCAGCACTGATATCAGCACGATCACGGAAACGATGGGGTACGCAAACATCGCGTTTGGAGCTGCCATTCAGTCTCTGGTAGCGGTTATCATCATGCTGACGATTAATCCGTTGATCACGCTCATCGTCTTTGTACCGATTGTGGGATCAAGTATATTGATGAATATGATGAGCGCGAGGATTCAGAAGTATCATCGTGAGAGTCGTAAAGCAGCGGGTGAGGTAAGTTCTTTCATCGGAGAGATCTTCAACACGACGCAGGCTATTCAACTTGCCAACGCGCAACAGCGGGTCATAGAGCATTTGCGCCAGTTGAACGATGAACGCAGGCAAACAAAGCTCAGGAGCCTCTTTTTCACCGATGTGGTGCTGGGCTCCATCGCGCAGAACACCTCAAGCATAGGGGCGGGCGTCATTCTCCTGCTGGCAGCACAAGCAATGAAAAGTGGAGCTTTTTCCGTTGGCAGCCTGGCGCTTTTTGTCTCGTATCTTAACGAGATTGCCCTCTTTACCGCACTGCTTAGCCGGTACCTGGCGATGTACAAGCAGGCGGGTGTCGCGCTGCAGCGTCTTCAGGGGATATTGCCTGCCAGTGTTCCGCAGACGATAGTAGTGGATCACGCACCTGTACACCTGAGGGGTGCGTATCCCAAGGTACCGGCAGCACAGAGACAGGCTGGATCACTTGAGCATCTGGAGGCTCGAGGACTCACGTACTGTTATGATCGATCAGGCAGGGGTATAGAGCAGATTGACCTGCGGCTATGTCGCGGCTCGCGTACGGTTATTACAGGGCGTATCGGCTCAGGGAAAACGACATTGCTGCGTACAGTGCTGGGGCTGCTTCCCAAGCAAGCGGGCGATATCTTCTGGAATGGGCAGCGCATTGCTCAACCCGACCAGTTTTTTGTTCCGCCGCAGAGCGCCTATACGCCCCAGGTTCCGCACCTTTGCAGTGAGTCGCTCAAACAAAATCTGCTTATGGGATATGCTGATGAGCAGAAGGATATTGCATCCGCAGTCTATGCCGCAGTAATGGAGGAGGATGTGCGGAGGCTTGCAGATGGCCTGGATACGCTGGTAGGGCCAAGGGGGATCAAGCTTTCGGGCGGCCAGATTCAGCGCGCGGCGGCTGCGCGTATGTTTCTGCGCAAACCTGAGATTCTAGTTTTTGATGATCTCTCAAGCGCGCTCGATGTAGAGACCGAGCAGCGGCTCTGGGAGCGTCTTTTCATGGAGCAGGATCAAACCTGTTTAATTGTATCTCATCGCCGGTTTGCCTTGCAGCATGCCGATCATATTATTGTGCTGAAGGATGGGCGAATCGCAGCGGAGGGGACGTTATCGTACTTGCTGGAGTCGAGCGATGAGATGCGCCATCTGTGGCGAGGAGAGATTGAGTGAGGAATTTTTCGGGGGAGACCCAACCCCCCTGAAA
>JAFMRP010000055.1 GCA_017354095.1 Ktedonobacteraceae bacterium | reverse complement strand
AGAAATCGAGAGAGTACTATAAACAGTGGTGAAAAGTATGTCAATATCGCTATAATAAGCCCTGATAAGGAAGCATAGTGTTTTAGCACTTTGGGGTCGCAATTTGTGTAAACTTTCTATAGTCTTGAAAAAATGGAGCAGGTCATACTCTCTCCTGAAGATGTATATAATCTGGCACAGTGGATACATGTAATATGCTTAGGAGGAGCCTTTTGGATACCGAAACAGTCTCTATACCGCGAGAAAGTGAGCGTCGCTTGCAAGGTGTCGCACTCGTGAGTGTGCTGGGCGCCCTTGGATTGACACTCTTGCTGGAAGCGCTCGATCAGACGGTGGTCGGCACCGCGATGCCAAAAATCATCGGCGTCCTGCATGGCTTCGACCGCTACACCTGGGTGGTCAATGCGTACCTGATTGCCGCTATTACGATGATACCCGTTATCGGAAAGCTCTCTGATCAGTTTGGGCGCAAATGGTTCCTGCTGGCAGGCACCGCGATCTTTCTCCTGGGATCAGTGCTGGCCGGTACTTCACAAACTATGGACCAGCTTATCGCTTTTCGCGCTTTGCAAGGCGCTGGCTCCGGGATCGGCATGGCCCTGGTCGGAACCCTGATCGGCGACATTTTTCCTCCAGCGGAACGAGCAAAATGGCAGGGCATTTTTGGCGTTGTCTATGGCTTCGCGAGTCTGGTGGGTCCACCCGTCGGCGGCTGGCTCACCGAAAATGGACCATTGCTGGAGCCTTTAGTTACCGATGCCACGCGCTGGCGCTGGGTCTTCTATATTAACCTGCCCCTGGGCATTATCGCTCTGATCATCCTGTATCTCTGTCTGCCTTCCTCGATCTCCGAGCGCAGCCACCACTCTACCGGCTGGGCCGCTGTGCGTCGGATCGATTTTGTTGGAGCCGCACTGGTAGCCGCTGCTACCATCTGCCTCCTGCTGGGGCTTACCTGGGGCAGCGATCATACGATCGGCTGGAACGTGCCATATGTGATCTTCACTCTGATCGCCGCCGGCTTACTTTACCTGTTGTTCTTGATCGCTGAATGCTTCGCCATTGAACCTATTCTGCCCCTGAGACTTTTCCGCAATGGGGTGTTTGCGGCAGACCTGATGCTGTCGCTCGCTCTGGGCATGATCTTGATGGGGTTGACAATCTACCTGCCATTCTTTTTGCAAGGCGTGCTTGGTCTAACACCAACCGCTACAGGTACGGCGATGATACCCCTTCTCATCAGTATTATCGCGGGCTCCGCTCTGTTCGGCGGCCTGATCATCATCACGAAGCGCTACCAGATAGCAACCATTGCAGGTACGCTGATTATGGGCATCGGCGCTTTCCTGCTGACGCGCATGACTTCTTCGACGAGCTTGCTGGAAGCCGCTATCTATATGTCAATCGCTGGCGTTGGTATGGGCTCGCTCTTCCCGGTGATGACGGTGGTCGCACAGAATGCCCTCCCCCCTACCCATCTGGGTGTGGGCACTGGTGCTGTGAACTATGTCCGCCAGCTTGGCCATACCCTGGGCGTTGCCATTGTCGGTGCTGTGGTGAATCAGAGTCTCTCGCACGATGTTATGCCGCGTCTCCCAGGAGCGCTTGTGAAACAACTCTCTCCCTCAGAACTCCAGACCGTCACCGATCCACAAGTGTTGATGAATCCGGCATATCGGGAAACCGTTACCCACAACATACAACAGCTCGTGGTGAATCGCGCTGTCGCGCATGTTCCCGCTGGCCCAACGCACGATCAGGTGGCCGCCTCGCTGGCATCCCAGGTCGCGCAGCAAACACACCATCTTCTTGGGCAGGCATTTGAGGCGCTCAAGCTGTCGCTGTCTGTCGCGCTTCAGCATGGATTTATCGCGGTCCTGGTGTTCTGCATAGGCGCTATACTGGCGACGTTCTTCCTGAAAGATGTACCTATGACACCTCCACAGCCTGATGAAGAGTCAGAAAAAGTGGAAACAGTGATAGAACGCAAGGAAGCCGTGACGAAACATAGGGAAAGTGTGCTGGTGATTCCCTTAATGAGTGATTTGTAAGCTGATAGGAGAGAAACTACCTTGTCTACTGTCGTGTTTTTTAATTATCCTGCGTATGGCCATATCAACCCGACCCTACCCATTGTGACAGAGCTGGTACGTCGCGGGGAAAAAGTCTTCTATTATGCTTTGGAAGAGTTCCAATCAGCGATTGAGTATACAGGGGCGATCTTTCGTAGTCACGGCAAGGACTTCCCTTTTCATCTGACAAACGCCGAGCTAAGTACAGCGATGTCTCTTCACTGCCTGCTGCAGACAAGCCAGTGGGTCCTCGACAATCTTTTACAAGAGGTCAGGGCTATTCAACCAGACTATATTATGTACGATGCCTTCTGCCCGTGGGGGCGCTATATCGGGGAGATTTTGCGTGTGCCAACCGTTTCCATGATATCTGGCCTGCTCATGAATAGCCGGATCCTTTGCGGGGTTCCCTCCGCCACACTTGAGGTGGTCAGTGTCTTTATCAAGAAATATAAATATACTGCACGCAGCCAGGCCATCGCGAATGCGTTGAGCAAAAAATATAACCTCCAGAGGTCGAATATTATCGACCTCCTCTTGAATGATGGCATGCTTAACATTGTCTATACTTCAAAAGCCTTCCAACCCCTTTCCAGCTCTTTCGATCAGAAACACTTTAAGTTTGTCGGCCCATCCATCCTTCCTCGCCCACAAACTCATCATTTCCCCTTTGAAAAGCTGGGCGAGAAACCACTTATTTATATCTCTCTGGGCACGATCTTCAACAAAAAAGCGGCATTTTATCGCGCCTGCTTTGAGGCCTTCGCGGATACCGATTGGCAGGTAGTAATGACGATTGGACGCCATGTGTGCCGCGATTCCCTGGGACCGATACCCTCTAATTTTATCGTCCGTGAGTTTGTTCCACAACTGGAGATTTTGCAACGAACTTCCCTGTTTATTACTCATGGAGGCATGAACAGTGTCAGTGAGGCGCTCTACTATAATGTTCCACTGGTGGTCGTTCCCCAGAGCGCCGATCAGCCCTGGATCGCGAAACGCGTCGTTGAACTGGGCGTTGGCCGATCACTCTCTCCCAGGAGGGTCACCGCTAAGAGTCTTCGCCGGGCAGCCGAGAAGATCTTCTCACAACCAGCCTACGCCAATGCCGCTGCCAGCGTCGGCGAGTCCCTCCGTACTGCGGGAGGCTACAAGACCGCAGCCGATGAAATTCTGAATTTCAAACGCACACACGGCATTCGCTGAAATCAAATAGCGCACTCCGTCTGACTGTAGCCCTTACTGCTCTCTGGCCTCCGCTACCCCCATGAGGTGGATAATCCACACAACCCGAGTGAGCCGCGGGCGGCAAGAAAGGCCGTGCATGGGCACATATACGTTTGCGCACGCTGCCGCAGTGCAGTATAATACACATACAACGTCACCAAATCAGGCATGCACGAGGGGGTGCGAGGAGCGGGCGTTGATGTGCTAGAGATGTATGCACACCATTGTATATGCGTTTTTAGATTATACATACACACCTACTTACTCCGCCTCACGCCCCTCACGCCTCCAGAATTGAGGGAAAGATGTATAAAGGTCAATCCGGCATGTGGTCCTGGCTTCTTCATCGCATTACAGGACTGGGCTTGCTGCTCTTCTTATTTGTTCACATCGTTGATATCTCGCTGTTGGGCTTTGGCCCCAGGATCTATAACGACGGTATCCTGCTCTTTGATAGCATTATTGTTCGCTTTCTATCCCTGTCACTGGTTGCCGCCGTCTTCTATCACGCCTTCAACGGTATTCGTATCGTTCTGATCGATTTTTGGGGCAAAGGTGCGCGCTACCAGAAGGTAATGTTCGCTATTGTTATGGTCGCTACCATCGTCGTTTTTCTACCCATTGCCTATGTAGTGCTCCTGCCCAAACTGGGCGGCCTGGTCAGTTGGACAATTAGCCCGTTCATCAGTCTCACCCAGGCGCTGCACTAAGCGATTGCGCCCTCATCAGGAATAACAGGAACACTTAGAGGGGGTCATACGAGAACCCCGGCACGAGGAAGGATTAAACATATATGTTGCGTATATCAACCGGGCGTGGCGCTCGCCCTGCTGGCGGCGGCTTCGAAACCTTCTCCTGGTACTACTTTCGTATTTCAGGCATCGCTCTGGTATTTCTCGTCATAATCCATTTGCTCATTATGCACGTGACAAATGACGTCGCATGCACAACCTATCAGTTCGTCGCCATGCGCTACGCTAACCCATTCTGGCGCCTGTACGACTGGCTGCTTCTGACGCTCGGCCTGACCCATGGTATGAATGGGCTACGCATCGTAATCGATGACTACGTTCGCAGTCCGCGCGCGCGCTTTGTATTGCTATCTATCGCAGGAGTCATGCTGCTGGCCTTCTTCATGCTGGGAACGATCACTCTGATCGCCTTCCAGCTGGTTCCGAATCTTGGCCCGGCCTGTCTCCCTGGCACGAAGTGAGGAGATCCCATGTACTATAAATTTGATGTGGTCATCATCGGCGCCGGTGGCGCTGGCCTGATGGCCGCGATGCAACTTCCTAACGCGAGCGTCGCGGTGTTGACAAAAGTATACCCAACCCGCTCCCATACTGGTGCCGCCCAGGGGGGCGTGGCTGCCGCGCTGGGCAATAAAGAAGAAGACCACTGGAAGTGGCATATGTACGATACCGTCAAAGGTGGCGACTACCTGGTCGATCAACCGGCAGCGGAGATCCTGGCGCGCGATGCTATCGATGCCGTATACGAACTGGAACATCGCGGCCTGCCCTTTAACCGCACGGTTGATGGACGCATCGATCAGCGCCGTTTCGGCGGCCACACACGCAATTTCGGTGAAGGCCCGGTAATGCGCTCCTGCTATGCCGCCGACCGCACCGGCCATATGATCCTGCAAACGATGTATCAGAGCTCCATTAAGAACCAGGTGAATTTCTTCAATGAATACCTGGTGCTCGATCTGCTGATCAACGATGGACAGGCCTGCGGCGTGGTGGCCATGCAGATCCGCACCGGCGAGATCAGCACCTTCCACGCCAAAACAGTGCTCTTCGCTACCGGCGGCTATGGCCGCGCGTGGCGCGTGACGAGCAACGCTTTTGCCTGCATGGGCGATGGTATGTCGATCGTCTATCGCCGGGGCATCCCCCTGCAGGATATGGAGATGTACCAGTTCCATCCCACTGGCCTCTACAAAGTGGGCGTGCTGTTGAGCGAAGCGGCACGCGGCGAAGGCGGCAGGGTGCTCAACGGCAAAGGCGAATACTTTATGGAACGCTACATGCCAACCCTCAAAGACCTGGCCCCGCGCGATATCGTTTCACGCTGTATCATTCAGGAGATCAAAGATGGCAATGGTGTCGATGGTAAAGACTACGTCTACCTCGATGTCCGTCACCTGGGCGCGAAGGTTATCGCCGAGAAATTGCCCGATATCACCGATTTTGCACGCAACTATCTGGCCGTCGAGCCGATCACCGAGCCAGTTCCTATCCAGCCTACCGCGCATTACGCTATGGGCGGCATCCCAACCGACATCGAGGGGCGCGTGGTGATTGATCCCCAATGGACACCCATGCCTGGCCTCTACGCCGCGGGCGAGGTGGCCTGCGTCTCTGTCCATGGCGCCAATCGCCTCGGCACCAATTCTCTGGTGGACCTGATCGTCTTCGGTCGCCGCGCCGGTAAGCATATGGCCCAGTTTATTCGGGAAAACGATCACGTGACCCTGCCCCCTGAGCCAGAGGCGCGCGCTCGCGAGATGGTCGATCACCTCTACAGTTCAACCGGCGGCGAGTCGGCGGCTCGCATCCGTAACGAGCTGCAAAACGAGATGATGGACAATGTGTTTGTCGAACGCTCTGATAAAGGACTACGCCATGCCCTGGATACCATCAGCGGCTTGCAAGAAGCTTTTTGTAAGGTTCAGCTGCAGGACAAGGGCAAACGCTTTAACACCGAGCTGGTTGAAATGATTGAACTTGGTTTCTTGCTCGATTGTGCCGAGGCTACTATTCACGGCGCCCTGGCCCGCACTGAGAGCCGTGGCGCTCACTTTCGCCTCGATTACCAGAAACGCGACGACGCCAATTGGCTGAAGCACACGCTGGCCTATAAAGGCACAAAAGCACATGATGTACGCCTCGACTATAAGGATGTCATCCTGATTGATGATCCCGTGTTCAAGCCCAAGGAGCGCAAATATTAGTAGCGCGCCACCAGAGAACTGATGGACAGAAATGTAGGGCCACCCCTTGCGGGTGGCCAGCCAGACCATACATTGCGGTCCCTATATGAGGAGATTGTTGGCATGGATATTCTCGTACGCATCAAGCGTTTCGACCCGGAAAAAGATAACAAACCGTATTGGGCTGAATATCGGGTCGAGGATGTCGATCCGATTGATCGCTTGCTGGATGCTCTGAATAAGATTAAGTGGACACAGGACGGAACGCTGACCTATCGCCGTTCCTGCGCTCATGGCGTGTGTGGCTCAGATGCCATGCGCATTAATGGACGTAACCGCCTGGCCTGCAAAGTACTGGTTCGCGATGTGGGCAGTAAGGTGACGATTGAGCCGATGCTGGGCTTCCCGGTAATTAAAGATCTGGTGGTCGATATGGACCCCTTCTTCGAGAAGTATAAGTCGGTCAAGCCCTACCTGATTAACTATGATACCGAGCCCGGAACCGAACGCTTGCAGTCACCAGAGGAGCGGGCAGTCTTTGACGAGGGTACCAAGTGTATCCTCTGTGGTGCCTGTACCGGCTCCTGCCCATCGATCTGGGGCAATCCCGACTGGGTCGGTCCCGCCTCGATTGTTAACGCGCACCGCTTCATCTTCGATAGCCGCGACCAGGGAGCAGACGACCGCCTGCGCATCCTGGGCCAGCGTGATGGCGTGTGGCGCTGCCGCACGATCTTCAACTGCTCCGATGCCTGCCCTCGCGGTATCCCGGTGACCGATCTGATCGAACAGGTCAAACGCGCGATCGTCTACGGCGATCCCAAAAAAGCTCAATCCTGAAAAACGGGAGGTGCAGGAGGGTATTAACCCTCCTGCTTCCTTAAAAACTCAGCTATGAACTGATTCACCTGCTCTGGCTTCTCCTGCTGGACCCAGTGCCCGCTGTCCGGTAAATATTTCACTTCGATATCCGGTACCCACTGTTCGAGCCCATGAGTCATCTCTATCCCCAGCGCTATATCCTGCTCACCCCAGATTAGCAACGTGGGTGCGCTCACTGTGCCGCTCAAGCTGACCTGCTTACTCCTGATCGGCCAGCGCGGCAGCTTGCGGTAATAATTAATCGCGGCGGTCAGGACTCCAGGCTTGCTCATGGCATCACGATAACGCTCCAGAACGTCAGGTGGAAAGGCTGCCTTCTGTACCGCGCTGCTATACAGCATGCGCCCAATTGCTTCCGCGTGATTGCGTCCCAGCGCTAATTCCGGTAACCAGGGTAGCTGGAAGAAAAATATATACCAGCTTTTGCGCATCTGCTTGAGCGTACCCATTTCGCGCGCGAATGTCCACGGCGGTGGCGCGTTAAGCCCTATCAGCTTCTCGGTCATCTGCGGATAACGAATGGCGAACTGCCAGGCCAGTGCGCCACCCCAGTCGTGACCGACAATTACGGCCTTGTCTCTCTCCAATCCTTTGATCAGACCTACAATATCACGCAACAGGGTGGAGACAGTATAGCCCGTACGCGGTTTGTCGCTGTCGTTATAACCACGCAAATCTGGCGCGACAACCGTATAGCCCAGGTCGGCCAGGAACGGGATCTGAATGCGCCACGAATACCAGAACTCAGGGAAGCCGTGCAGCAGCACGATCAACGGTCCCTCTCCCTGCGTTACATAATGCATCCGAATACCATTGGTGATGATGTCACGATGACGCCACGTTTCCGTCTCGATTGTCATAACTATGCCTCCAGTGCTATCTGAAAATATTATATCCTGTAAAGAACAGAGCCACCACGCTCTTACGTGATTTGGGAGTGGGGGATGCAGGAGGGCCGACGCCCTCCTGCATCCTTTCTCCCGCCGCATGGACATAAACAAGTGATGATGGTATACAGATAACGAATGGGAGCCCATAGGCTGATTCGGTCGCCAGTTGACCCAAACGAGCCTCGGTGCAGTGACTCGCTTCAGCGAGAGCCCGCAGGCCATCCATCAGCCCCTGCGCGCCTTCCCTCGTCTCCCTCTCGTCGCTCTACGGAAAAGCATCGTCATAAAAAAGGACTTGTCAGCGATATGAGCATTGAAGAAAAAGATACTCCCACACAGGAACTACAAACTTCATCCCACGGCTCATTCTGGGAGGTGCTGGGCGTCTTTACACGCCTCGGCTTTACCTCCTTTGGCGGCCCTGTTGCCCACCTGGGCTATTTTCGCCAGGAGATCATCGTGCGCCGCAAGTGGCTGGACGAGCACGCTTATGCTGACCTGGTTGCCCTCTGCCAGTTCCTGCCCGGCCCATCTAGCAGCCAGATTGGCGTAAGCCTGGGTATCGCACGCGCCGGCATCCTGGGAGGACTGGCGGCCTGGCTCGGCTTTACCCTGCCCTCTGCCATCGCGTTGACGATCTTCGCCTACGTCACTCAGGGCCTGCAAGGTGTCGCCAATGCTGGATGGCTGCACGGTTTGCTCATTGTGGCTGTAGCAGTTGTCGCTCAGGCTGTCTGGGGCATGGCCAGGAACCTCTGTCCAGATCGTCCACGGGCCACCATTGCCATCGTCGCCGCTATTGTGGCACTGCTCTGGCCGGTAGCCGCAGGTCAGGTCCTTATTCTCGCTCTGGCAGGATTGCTTGGCTGGTGGCTCTTTCGCGGCCAGCAGACGAGCGAAGCGCCGTCGCTCTCGCTCAAGATCCCTCGCCCGCTCGCGCTGAGCTGCTGGGCGATCTTCTTCGCTCTCCTGCTAGGTCTGCCGCTCCTGCGACTCTTCTTCCCTATTCAGGCACTTGCCCTCTTTGATAGCTTCTTCCGCGTTGGCTCGCTGGTCTTTGGTGGTGGACATGTCGTGCTGCCTCTGCTACAACGTGAAGTCGTGCCACCGGGCTGGCTAAGCAATGATCAATTCATCACTGGTTACGCGGCTGCGCAGGCTGTCCCTGGCCCGCTTTTTACATTTGCTGCCTACCTGGGAACGATCATGCGCCCGGCTCCCAATGGCTGGCTAGGAGCCATACTGGCCTTGCTCGGTATCTATCTGCCCTCGTTTCTGCTGCTGCTGGGAATCCTGCCCTTCTGGAATCGCTTGCGCACACTTGGAGCGGTTCGCGCAGCCTTGAGTGGCATCAACGCTGCTGTGGTGGGTATCCTGCTGGCCGCGCTCTATCAACCGATCTGGACCGGTGCGATTCACGCTCCGGTGGATTTTGCCTTTGCCCTGTTGGCCTTTGCCCTGCTGGCTATCTGGAAACTTCCCTCCTGGCTGGTTGTGCTGATCTCCGCCCTCCTTGGAGCCGCCCTGGGTCTGCTCCATTTCTAATATTACTCCTATTCCTCCCTTGATTTGCAATGTAGCCAGAGGCCGCACTGCAAGTCAAGGGAAGCAAACCACTATTTCTATACAATCTCCTTTTATATATAGGTAATTATGGCTATGTTTCATGGTGTATCTATATAATTCAATTTAGCTCATGCTATTATATGCTTACCGTTGATTTGAGAGATGTACATCTCTCCGTCCAGTCACTAGCAAGACAGGATGAACCGACAGCATGCCGGAAAAAGCATGCATCTATCTGATCGGGTCTCCGAAAGTTGTGCCCGGTGGCACTTAGTCCAGACAAAGGAGATATATTTTGTCGGAACATCAGAACATCAGTAAGCACTCGCGCAATGGTGCCAGGCGTTGGACAATGAAGGTTAGCTTTATTTTGCTGACAGGCTTGCTCTTTGCTGGCATCTCGCTCGGTATCAATGCACCCGGAGAAGCTCACGCGGCCTGCGCTGGTAAAACCCATGTTGTCAGCGCTGGTGAGACGCTCAGTGGCATTGCCGCAGGTAATAAAACCAGCTGGCAATCTCTTGCGTCCTCCAACCATCTGGCTAACCCGAACCTTATTTATATTGGGCAGAACATCTGTATTCCCAATGCGCAGGCCCCCAAGGCTGCTTCCACACCTACGAAAACGGCTACCCCTGCTCCCGGCGATAGCATCGATAGCATGATCAATCAGGTGTTTGGCAAATATGCCGCTCAGGCCAAGCGCGTTGCGAGGTGCGAGTCGAGCATGAATCCTCGCGCGACCAACCGCATCTCAGTTGGCGGAAGCCATGCTGCCGGCCTCTTCCAGGTGCTCTATCCCAGCACGTGGAAAACTACCTCGCAGGCCGCTAAATCTCCTTACGATGCACGTGCCAATATCCTGGCCGCTCACGAAATTTTCGCTCGCGATGGCAACAGCTGGCGCGAGTGGGTCTGCAAACCCTGATACAAAACCACTTCCTACCCCCTCACGGTGTCGCCCCAAATCTGGGGCGACACCGTTTTTATCCCCAGGGGTTTTATTCGCTTCATTGACAGTATCGCCAAAGATGCATACAATTTATCTCAGTCCACTTTGTTGAGCGAATGACATCAGCTACCAGGCTGGAGGTGCCAGGCATGGAGAACTCACCACAGGAGAACACGGCGGATACTGCCGATCAAGACATACGCACAGCCGAGGAGCGCAGGCAGGAAAATCTGCGCCAGATGAGCGCCATCCAGATCACCCGCTCCAGCTGGGGAGAGCGCTTGCTGCATGGATTGCTGGCTGCTATGGAGGCTTGCTGGTTTGTTGCCATCGTGATTGGCCTGGCATCCCTCGGCTTTTTCGGTTCGCACGACCCTGTGCTCTCCCTCTGGTCGCCATTCGTTGTGTTAATGGGGTCCGCGAGCCTGGTACGCTATCTGGAACTGCACTCGGCGACCTCCGAACCACAGGGCCGTCAACTTACCGGTGCGCCTCTCGTCTATGTATTACTGGTTGCTGTGCTGCTGCTGACGCTCTGGTCAAGCATCTATGTCCAGACATCCGCCTTTTACGATCCAACCTGGCTGCTGGTCATGTTCAATGATCTCCTTCTGCTGGCACCCCCTGCCTACCATACCATAGGGGTGGTCCTGTTGCTGGTCTATCTCTGCTGGCGGGGCCTGCGCATCGGCCGCTACGATGTCGAGCCGGAAAGCGTCTATCGCATGCTGCGCCTGGGTATGGGCATCATCCTTGGCGTTGTCGTGATCCAGGGATTGGCCCATGGTCGCGCCGACTATAGCTTCCTCTTACTGCTGCTCATCCCGCTTTTCCTCTCGCTGGCTCTGATTACACATACGCTCGCCAACGTTGTATTTATGCGTAAGAGCAATCGCGTCCAATTCCAGGGGAATGTACGAAAGCAAGAACGCGCCCTCCTTTTCGCCGTTGGTGGCGTGTGTGGGTTGCTGCTGGTAATTGGGCTAACCTTTGGCACGGCGATCAGCCCCGAATTTTTAGCTGGAGTGCAGCGTACCCTGGCCCCTCTGAGCACTCTCTACGATCTGCTCGCTCAGGGCATCGCCTACGCCGCTGTCTTGTTTTTTATGCCTTTCGAGTGGCTGCTGGAACAATTTCACTTCCGCACACCGCCCGTCAGCCTTCGACAGCCAACGCAGCCAACGCAGGCTCACCAATCCCCATCCAATCCTCCACCGGAAGCTCTGGCTGTGACGGTGTCGGTGCTCAAGGTGGTGCTGCCTATCCTGTTGATTGCCCTGGTACTGTTCTTGATCTGGCTGGCCTTGCGCGTGCGTCGCGCTCGACTGCGCGCAGCCGAACGCGACGAGGAGATACACGAGAGCCTCTGGTCCTGGGAACTGTTCTGGAGCCAGGTGAAGGCTTTCCTCCTGGGTCTGCTTCACCTGCTCTGGCGGCGCTCACGACCCGCTGCACAACCCGCCCGGGCCGAAGCGCCAGATGTGCTCAATGCTGATCCTGCCGCCCGCAATGTGCGCGAAATCTACCGCGCACTCCTCAAACTGGTCGCTGGCTACGGCTATAGCCGCAGGAAAAGCGAGACGCCCCACGAATTTCAGCGGCGCCTGGTGAATGACCGTATGCCCCAGGTTGAGCCGGC